>JAUWWA010000047.1 GCA_030617125.1 Pirellulales bacterium
CCCAGGCATCTTGCCTATGCTGCCCAATTACGTAGCACAGCCATTTTGCCCGTGTTGCCCAGCTACAAGGTGGAAACCTATGTTACACCTTTTCTCGCCCCCAATTCGGGTTTGACACCAGCCGCCCGTCCAACGTACCATACCGCCTCGCTTTAGAAAGATATGGGGAACTTTTTGCTTCGCCAGGAAGAGCATGCTCTGCTACTGAATCGCGAAGAGGACGTGATCGCTGCTTGCGAGAGGGTTGTGGGAGCGGCATTTCAACTGATCGGACGCCGAGACTCATGAGAAGTACCGCGATCATCCAAGCCCGGATGGGAAGCACGCGATTGCCCGGCAAGGTGCTCAAGAGCATCGCGGGACGGTCGATGCTCGCTCGCGTTTGTCGGCGGGTATGTCGGGCGGCGATGATCGACGAGGTCGTCGTGGCCACGACGACCGAGCCGGCCGATCAGGCGATTGCCGACGAGTGCAACCGGCTCGGCGTGGCCTGTTTCCGCGGCAGCGAAAACGACGTACTCGATCGGTACCGCCACGCCGCGAAACGCCACGGCGCCGACGCCGTTGTCCGCATCACGGCCGACTGCCCGTTGATCGATCCGGACGTGGTCGACCGGGTGGTCCGCTGTTTTCTGGCGACGCGGCCCGATTACGCGTCGAACACGCTCAAACGCACCTGGCCGTGCGGATTGGACACGGAAGTTCTCAGCACCGAAGCGCTCGACCGCGCCCATCGTGAAGCGACCGAGCCGTACGAGCGCGTCCACGTCACGCCGTATCTCTACCGGCACGGCGAACGGTTTCGGCTGCTTCCGGTGACTTGCAGGGAAGACCTCGGCGAGCTGCGCTGGACGGTCGACTCGGCAGAGGACCTCCAGTTCGTTCGAGCGATCTATCATCGGCTGGACGGCGACGCTTTCTCGTGGCGCGAGGTGCTGCACATGCTCGCGGCGGAACCGGGCATCGCTCAATTGAACGGGCACGTTCGCCAGACAGAGCTCGTGGAGGCCTGAGCATGACCGGAACCGAGCTCATTCGTGCCGACGCCGACGGTTTGCACGCGCGGCACCTCGAACCAATCCTCGACCGCGCCGCGCGAATCGGCATCCGGGACGGCACGCCGCTCAATTGGGACCACGTGGGGTAGGGAAAGAGAGCTACGGTGCGTCATGCCCGTAGAAGCTGCTGAGTGTCCGCACGCGATGGACGAGGTAGGCCACCACCGAGCCGAGCACCAGCAGGGCGACGGCGAAGATCACGTGGCGATCGGCGCCGGCCGGCATAGCGGACTGAAGATCGGGCCGCCACCAATAGAAATCGATCACCAGAACGCCGTAGGAGAGCAACGACAGCACGGTCATGAACCAGACGAATCGCACCCGGAACCACAGCCCGGACGTGACGATCAGCAGCGGGTATCCTACGATCAGCGGGCTGACGGCGCCGTGGGCCACCAGCAGCACGGCCAGCAGACAGATCGAGTCGAGCCCGCCCCAGGCGAACCGCGTCGAGATGTCCCACCGGCGGCTGTCGATGATCCACTGGCAGACGATCGAGGCGGCGGCCCAAACACCAGCCAACGCCGAAACTTTCCAGTGGAAGCCCCATTCCACCTCGCCGGCGCGGGAGTTGACCGGCTCGACGGGGTAGAACAGCCCGATCGCACCCAGCCGCGATGCCAGTGCCGGCTGTCGCCGGGTCCAACGAAGCAACCGTTGTCCGAGGTGCGGCGGGCGCAACTCCAGGGCCTCACCCCGGGCGAAGCGCTCGAGGTCGTCGGCCAGCGCGCCGGCCGACGCGTACCGATCCTCCGGCGACTTGGCCAGACACTTCAGGCAGATCAACTCCAGCGATCGCGGCACGTGCGGGTTGAGTTGCCTCGGCAGCGGCGGTTCGCGCCCCAGCACGCCCATCAGCGTGTCGAGCGGATTCTCCTCGCGGAAGGGCGGCCGGCCGGTCAGCAATTCGTACAGGATCGCTCCAAGGCTGTAGATGTCGGCCGCAGGGCCGATCGCCACGCTGCGTCCGGAAGCCTGCTCGGGGGCCATGTAGCTGGGCGTGCCGGCGATCACGCCGGTGGCCGTCATCTCGGAGCCCGGCTCGCGAATTTTCGCCAGCCCGAAGTCGGTCACGTACGGCTGCTCCTGGTCGTCCAGCAAAATGTTCGACGGCTTCAGGTCGCGGTGGACGATGCCTTGCCGGTGTAGATGGTCGACCGCCCTGGCGACGGCCCTCAGCAGCCGGACGGCCATGGCGACGTCGATCGGCCCTTTGGCGATCCGCTCGGCCAGGCTGTCGCCCTCGATGTACTCCATGACGAAGTAGTCCTGGTCATGGAGTTGACCGACTTCGTGGATGTGGACGATGTTCGAGTGTCTGAGCTTTGCGGCGGCCTTGGCCTCGGCGTGGAACCGGCGGACGTGTTCCGGCGAAGCGAGGTGACTGCCCAAGATCATCTTCACGGCCACGATCCGGTCGAGACTCTCTTGCCGCGCGCGGTACACGACGCCCATTCCGCCGCGCCCAATCTCGCTGAGCAATTCGTACTCTCCGAACGTCCGCGGTAGTTCGCTCGCGGCCGCTTGCGCGCCGAGCAGTTCGTCGTCGAAGCCGGCGTCATCTCCCGCGGCGGGCGGCGGGGCCAGATTCTCCAGTGCATCGAGGCAATTCAGCGCCGAGGCCAATTCCGGATGCTCGCGCAGCACGGCCTCGCGATCCGACGCATCGCCGGCCTGCAACCTACTCAGGTAGGCGTCGAGCAGGTTCAGAGCGTGGTTGTTGTTGGGTACTTCGGCCATGGTCTGCTCGTTCGTTGGCGATGCACGCTGGCTGCGGCTTCGCCGCCAAGACCGATCATTGACTGACCTCCGACGACTGACCACTGACCACTTCCACGCGTGCGCCGGGAATAAAATGGGGTCGCAGCGCCGGCGTCGGGCGATCGGCCACCGTCTCGAGGATGTACTCCGCCGCCCGGCTCGATGCCCCGCCGTGCGCCACCTCGGCCTTCAATCGGGCCAGCTCCGCCACGCGCGACTGGCGCTTCGACGGGTCGGTCAACCACTCGATCACGTGAGAGGCGATCTGCACCGACTTGTCCTCACAGGTGAGATACTCCGGAAACAGCACCTTCTCGGCGTCGTCCTGTGAAGGGTTGAACGGCGTGAGGTCCTCGGCGTACAACTCGCCGGTCGAGAGCAGGTTCACCAGCGTAATGTACTTCACCTTGCGGAAAAAACGCTGGGCAAAATACGCCGGCCGGCTGATCCAATACAGGATGACCGTCGGCTTGACGTGGTGGAGCAACTCCAGCGACACCGACCCGGAGACCGCCATGCAGCAATCGGCCAACCGCATCAACTCCGGCGTCTTGCCGACGTGTATCTCGATCGGCAGTCCCACTGCCTCGACCTCGCGGCGGACCATCTCGGCCTGGTGCGCCTTGAACGCGGCCACGGCAAAGCGCACATCCGGAACCTCCGCCTGAACCAACGCCGCCGCCTTGAGGAACCATTTCACGTTGTGGGCGACCTCTTGCGTCCGCGAGCCGGGCAGAATCGTCACCAACCGCGGCGGCCGGGACTGTTGCTCTAGCAGAAACCGCTCGTCGTACTGCTGCCGGCGGACCTCGTCGAAGAACGGGTGCCCGACGAACGTTGCGTTGCAACCGTGGTCGCGGAACCACTTTTCCTCGAACGGCAGGCTGCACAAGACGTGGTCGACCAGCCGCCGCATCTTTTTCACGCGCCACCGGGCCCAACTCCAAATCTGCGGCGGCGTGTAGTAGAAGACGGGAATCCCGTGCACCTTGGCGCGCCAGGCGATCCACCAGTTGAAGCCCGGGTAGTCGATCAGCACGACGGCGTCGGGCTTGTGGTGCCGGAAATAGCGATCTGCCCGGCCGGCAAGGTCCCAGAACTTGTGCAAATTCAACAACACGCGTCGGAACCACATGACGGCCAGCACGGTCAGGTCGGCGTGGAGGCGGCATCCGGCTTGGGCCATTTTCGGCCCGCCGTATCCGACCGCTTCGAGGCGCCCGTGCCGCCGGCGCAACTGCCGGATGAGGTTGGCCCCGTGCAGGTCGCCGCTCGGCTCGCCGACGGAAAAGAAGATTTTCAGCAGTTTTGGTGATGGCGTCATGGCGTATTGCGGTTAGAATTCTTTAGACACCGTTGCCGGAGTATCGCAGATTCCCGCCACGGGTGAAAGTGCAGTTCTCCAGACGCTCCCAAAAGCCCAGGCGCCGTACCGCAATGACTTTCCGTCACCCAGGCGTATCCGCAAGAGCTATCATCGAGCGGTTTCTGCTGTTCTGGTTGATCCTGGCGGGAGCGGTCGCCTACCGCTGGCCCGTCTGGTTTCCCGGCGTGGCAGACCCGTTCGAGGCGAGCGAGCCGTGGAAGAAACAGGTGTTCGCGCTGACCATGCTGGCGATCGGCTCGCTGCTGCCGCGCCGCGAGATTCACGACGTTTTCCGCCGTTGGCCGAAGGTGTTGGGTGGAACGGCCATCCAGTACATTTCCATGCCGCTTTTGGCCTACGGCTGCGGGCGGCTGTTCGCCCTGGAAGACTTCTGGATGGTCGGCATCATCATGGTCGGCTGCGTGCCCGGCGCCATGGCCTCGAACGTGCTGACGCTCGCGGCGCGGGGCAATGTGAGCTACTCGGTCAGCCTGACAACCTCGGCCACCTTGATCTCGCCGCTGGTGGTGCCCTTTACCCTGTGGCTCGCCTTGAGCCATTGGTTCAAGCTGGATCCCGTCAAGATGAGCCTGACGCTTTGCTGGATGGTCGTCTTGCCGGTGGTGGTGGGACACCTGCTGTCGCGGCGATTCGCCTTATGGCGGGCCGTCGCGGATCGCCTTGCCGCGGTGGTCGCCAATCTGACCATCCTTTGGATCATCGCCATGGTGATCGGCGTGAATCGCGACCAGTTACAACTTTTCCATTGGCGAATTGTCCTCGCCTTGCTTGCGCTGAATCTTCTCGGGTACCTGTCCGGTTGGCTGGGTGGATCGCTGCTGCGATTGCCGAGCCCGATGCGTCGGGCGTTGACCCTGGAAATCGGCATGCAAAACGCCGGACTGGGGACTGTCCTGGCCATGGAGACTTTCGGCAAACAATCCCCCTCGGCCGTTCCACCGGCCGTCTACACGTTCGGTTGCATGCTCACCGGCACCATCCTCGCCCGACTTTGGGCGGAGTTCGCCAAGCGGGACGGGGAGGTGGATAGTGGGTAGTTGAAGGGGCGGCAATTTATTGCTGCCCCGTGCGCATGAAGCGCAAAGCCGCAAGCAGCCACAAAATGGCAAGCCGCAAGCGGCTACTGATTTCGCAGCACGACGGCCGGGTCTTGCAACAATGCGGAGAGCGTGGGCAGATAGCTGGCAACGGCCGAAAGCAGCGGAGCGCCCAGCAGCGCGACCGCTAGCACGACGTAGTCGACGTTAAGTTGCTCCGGTGCGAGGTTCAATGCCTTGGCGCCGAGCCACCCGGCCGTGGCGGTCCCCAACACGACTCCGACCGCGGCGCCGAGCAGTCCTAAGAGCACCGCCTTGCCGAGAAGCAGCCCGGCGATCGTGCCGGAGCCCTTGCCGATCGCCCGGAGAATGCCGATCTCGGTCCGCCGCTCGCGGACGTTGGCTGCCGCGAGCAGTCCGATCCAGACGGCCGAGGCGAGCACGACCAGCGGGGTGATCACGTCGGCCAGTGTTTCCATGACGCGCCCAATGCGTGCTCGGGAGGCTTCCATGTTGGCGAGAATCTCTTTGCGGTCTGTGAGGATCTGCCTGCGCTGGGCGAGATTCTCTTTCATGTCGGCGAGGATGGCCGCCTGTTTCGCCTCAACCAACTCGCGTTGCTCGGCCCGGGCCAATGCGATTGAGCGGAACTCGGTGATACGCGTCTCGGGCAGGACCTCGCGGAGTTGCTTGCGGATGTTCGGCAGGTTGGCCCCGGCGCAGCGACAGCCGATCGCCATGATCTGACTGATGCTGCCGGGCAACTTGAGCACCTCCTGGGCGTCGCGCAAGTGCATGGCGATGGTGATGTCTTCCTTGCTGCCCTGTTCCGGGGAGATGCGTTCGACGGTGAACTTTTTACCCAACACGTCGATCATTTCGCCGGGCTTTCGTCCCACGCCCAACTCGTGGCCCAACAAAACGGCGCCCGGCTTGACGTTGTAGCCCATGGGCGTCTTCTGGCGCAGGTGCGATTGCGTGCTCTCGGGGAGATAGCCCACCAACAACACCTTGCGCTGGTTCCAATCGATCTTCTCCTGCAGCGTGGCGACCAGGTGCGTGACGAGCGTGAGGCGGCGGTCGCCGGCCAGCCGGCCGACGTACTCCTGCGGCATGTAGTGCGTGGTGAAGTCGCTCGCCCAGAAGTCGCTCATGTTCGTCTTCTCATGCACGATCATCAGGTTGAAGCCCATATCGCGCATGAGCCGTCGCGTCTGTTTTTCCAGATTGGCGAGTTCTTGCTCGGTTTCCTCCTCGACCTTGGTCATGCCGGTTTCCATCGCGGCGACGAGTTTTTCCGACTCGGCCACGCGCTGTCGCCAGCGGTCGATGTGCGTGCGGGTTTCGCGCTCGTAGGCGTCGATCAGCATCGGCCCGGCCACGAAGAGCATCACGGCGATCGCCACGGCGAACAGGCTGAGCACGAAGTTGATCTTGCGATAACGGATTTCGGCCAGGAGTAGTTTGAGTGTGTTCATGCAATTTCGCACTCGCGATGGTGATTCTGTCGCCGACGGAGCGACCCCTCCTGATTATCCTGCATGCATCGCGGGGCCGCAAGCTATTCCTCGCCGCCGGCGCCGACGGGTCCGGGTTCGCCCTCGGTGACCCGGTGGCGCGGCTCGTCGAGTCGGAACGTCAAGGTTCCGCCCAGCGCGATGAGACCGGCGGCGGCAAAAAACACCATCTCGAATCCAAGGATGTCCACCAACCAGCCGACCGCGGGCGAAAGCAGAAACGGCGCCGCCAGGCAGAGGCTCACCGTGCTCAGGTAACGGGGATGCTCGGCCGGCTCGCAGATCTCCAGCGCGTAGTTCGCCAGAATCCGCAGCACCAGCGGGACCATACCCAGCGGAATGAAGATCGTCCAAAACAAGTGCGCGCCCAGTCCGCCGGGCACGTATGATAGCGAGACGGCCGTCAGCGGCGCCACGGCCGATCCGAAAACCAGTATGCGCAAAGTCAGCCGGTTGCACCAGGCGTCGGCCAGCGGTCCGATGAACAGGCTGAAGATCCCCACGCTGGCGTTCTGCGTGATCACCCAAACCATCAAGTGCACGCCGGTCAGTTCCAGTTTGTCGCGCGCGAACGCCTGGTAGTGTGGAAAGACAATCAACCCGCTGCCGAACAGCATGGCTACGACGACCAGGCGCCGCAGGTTTCGGTCGGCCAGAAGGGTGCGCCGGGTGTCGTGTAGGCTTCCGCGCGGCCGGGTGCCCGAGGGGCGCCCGAGATCGTCGGCCGGCTCGAACAACAGCAGCACCAGCAACCCGGAGAGAAGAAAACAGATTGCCGTGAAACCGAAGATGTATCCGAACCCGCCGTCGGGCAGTTGGAGCCAGTCGCCCAACAGCCACCAGGCGAACAACATCGCCGGCAGCGAGCCGTAGAACGTCGAGACGAGCAGCAGCCGCCCGCGGCGCGTCGGCCGGATCAGCTTCCCCTGCACCGTGCCGAACGACAAGTGATACAGCCCGTTGAATACGAAGAACACGCCGTAAAGCGCCAGAAACAGCCACGGCAGCCAGGCGCGTCGCGCCGGGCCGACGGCAAAGCACACCGCCGAGAGCACGCCGAACGGCACGCTCATCAGCACCACGCACGCCGACAGGGCGTGCTTCTTGTGCCGCATGCATTTCAACGCTTCGGCACAAAAGACCGGCGGCAGGCTCTGGCCGAAGCGGTTGAGCACGGGCAGACACCCCCGCAGCCAACCCGCACCCGCCACCGTGTCCAAGAATGCCGGGATGATCACGCTCTCGGTCTTGAAGATCCACCCGATGCGAAGCACGATCTGATGGGCGGCCAGCAAGAGCAGATTGCGAGGCTGGTGGGTTTCGATCTCGCTGGAGCCGGGCCAGGGGGCCACAATGGACCAATCGGGAGGGGCAGTCCGGGGCTCATCCAGGGGAACATCGTTCGCGGCCGATTGCATGGCGACCAGTATACCCGACTGAGCCGGCTTCAGGAACGCGCAAGCAACAACTCGAGGTAGCTGCGCCGCTCGCTTCGCGAGAGACCCAACGCCTGGGCGAGCGAGGCGATGCACGCCTTGGCTGGGGCGATCTGGGGCTGCTCGACGACCAGCTCCAGTTCGACGAACGTGCCGAGCCCCTCGACTTCGTCCAGGGAACCCTCGACCCAGTGGTCGTCCCAGAGGATTGCAGCCTTGCGACGGGATTTTCGGACCTCGCGCACCAGCTTGAATCCGAGCAAATCGAGCAGACCGGTCCAGGCCTCGACCGTTCCGTTTTCCGCAGGCAGCGGCAGTTCAACCTCATGGCGGGTCTTGGTCGTCTCGTCGATCTTGGGGCCCTTGTAGGTGATGACGTTCGAGGTGCCCTTTTGGCGGATTCGCAGCGCCTCGTCGGTCTTGGCGAAATCCCTGCCCGGATGAGCGAAGTACAGATCGACCTCCGTTTGCGGTTCGCCGATCGTCGCCCCCAGCATGTCGAACCGGTCGGCCAGTGCGGCAAGATCATCGACAGGGAACTTCTGTTCGACCTCGTACTTCATGGGCGGTCTCCCCAAACCCCTATTTTTCCAGAAAACCCCCACGGATACCAGCCCGTCAAGAGATTGCCCATTCGCAGCGTGGCTGGTGACCGCAGCGCAGCGACCCCCCCGTGGAAATCGCCTGGGACTATCGCTTCGCTTTCTCCCAACCACCCCACCACCCGGGACCGCATGAATGCGGTCGCTACGAACGC
>JAUWWA010000335.1 GCA_030617125.1 Pirellulales bacterium
GAAACCGCGCAGGCTGTCGCCAAATATCTACGTTACGGGGTGAAGGAAGTCAACTTTCCGGCAACACGAAAGCACCAGAGGGCCGAGTTGCCGCAAAATGATGGCGCGGTGATTCGGGTCGTTCGTCGGCGTGCACGGCTGGGGTCCGGGGGCTGGAAATTCAGGGCCTTCGGCGTGCCCCCCCCGGATTTCGCGGTACTTTGGAGTTTTTTTGACCACTTTTTGGGCCAGCGCGAACGCCCAAAAGTGCCATTTTCCCCTCGATTTGGTGCTATTTCCGGCACTTGTCCCGCTGGATCGGGGGGGTAATCTCACTCCATGGGGCCCTTCCATCCTGCTCGCCGGTGGACTACGATACTAGCATTGCCGACAACTCGAATGAACTCGATCCAACCGATCCGTATTGTAGGGGATACCGCATGAGTATCAGACTTCTTGTATGCGATGACCACGAGGTCGTTCGCATCGGCGTGGCTAGTCTATTAGCTGGGACCGACATCGAAATCGTGGCGGAAGCCGCCAACGGTCAGGAGGCCGTGAAACAGGCTCTGAAAACCAGGCCGGACGTGATCCTGCTGGACGTCCGCATGCCCGACGGCGACGGACTCGCCACGCTCGAGCAACTCCGCGCGAAGGCGCCGGCCAGCCGCGTTGTCATGCTCTCGACGTACGACAATCCGACGTACATCGCCCGGGCAGTGGCGCTGGGCGCCAGCGACTACGTGCTGAAAGGCTCCTCGCGCAACGACATCATCGCCACGATCACGGCCGCCGCCGAAGGCCAGTCGCCCAGCCGAAGCGGCGAATTGGAACGCATCGCCAACATGATGCAGATCCGGCAGGCCATCGACGACGACGAGGTGCCGCTGACACAACGCGAAACGCAGGTCCTTCGTCACGTCGCCTTGGGGCTTAGCAATAAGGAAATTGGCCGTTCGCTGGGAATCAGCGTCGAGACGGTCAAAGAGCACGTGCAGAACATCCTGCGAAAGATCACCGTCAACGACCGGACCCAAGCCGCCGTTTGGGCGGTCCGCAAGGGACTGGTGTAAACACCCTATCTCGCCCGTGGATGCGCCTTCTCGTAGGCCTTGCGCAACGCTGAAATGCTGACGTGCGTATAGATTTGCGTGGTCACCAGGCTCTTGTGGCCCAGCAACTCCTGCACGCCGCGGATGTCGGCGCCGCGATCGAGCAGATGCGTGGCGAAGCTGTGCCGCAACGAGTGCGGCGTCGTGCGGCGATCCAGGCCCGTGAGCTTCAAGTATTTCTCGAGCATGCGGCCGACGCTGCGCGTGGTGATCCGTCGGCCGAACTTGTTGACGAACACCGCCGCCCGCGGGCCGGCCGGTTCGCGGGGATGAAGCTTGCGGACGCGCAGCCAGCGACGCAGCGCCCGCGTGGCGTACGAGCCGATCGGGGCGAGCCGTTCGCGGCGCCCCTTGCCACGCACACGGACCACGCCGGCGGCAAAATCGAGGTCCGCGTCGTCCAAGCCGACCAGTTCGCCGACGCGCACCCCGGCCGCGTACATCGTCTCCAGGATCGCCCGGTCGCGCAGACCCAGCGGCTCGTCGGCCGGAGGCGCCTCCAACAGCCGGCCGACGTCCTTGTCCGAGAGGAAGTGCGGCAGCGACCGGCCCCTGCGCGGATTGCGCAACGGCTTGGCCGGATTCGCCTGCGTCCAGCCTTCACGCTGGCCGAACCGGAAGAAGCTTCGCAGCGAGGCGAGACGTCGGGCGATCGTCGTCTTGGCGTAGCCCGACTCGTGCAACGCCGCCACGTAGCCTCGCAGATCCAGTACGCTCACGGCACCGGGCGAAGGTGGCTCCCCGCCGCGCGATTCGGCCAGATAGTCGGCCAGAGCCGTGAGGTCCTCGCGGTAGCTCTTTGTGGTCAACTCCGAGGCGTTGCGCTCAACGCGTAGATACTGCAGGAAGCGGTTGACGGCGGTAAGCATGAAAGCTTTCAGTAGAACTCATCCGGCTCGGTCGGCAGCGGCATGCCGAAACGCGTCGCCGGCGCGAACTTCTGACTTTCTTGGCGGACCTTCTGGCTGAGCACGGCGGCATCGTACCAGGTGAAGCTCAGATCCGGGTTCGAGGCATACCGGCCCAATACCCGCAGCGTCTCGGCGCGACTCGAATCGTCGTATAAGAAAACGTAACGTTCCGACCCCTTGACCAGGGCCAGGACATTGAGGTCCTGATTCACGACCGGTGATCTCCTCCAGCGGTGCGAAAACGCATCTTCCCAGTGGTTGTTATCGGATACTGAGCCACCGCCACACCACTCGCGTTTGACCGGCCCCGCCCCGCGCCGTGAGCGTCTCGCCAATGCGCATGTGACAGCAGAAACGGATGAAGTCCTCACTCCGTTGCAGGTATCCCCGCCACCCCTCCATTCGGGCCACATCCCGGAAATAGTGGTAGCTGGAAATGGCCTTGGTGAATGCCGGGGCGTTGCTGAGATCGAAAAACGGTGCGACGGCCACCTTCGAGAGTTGCAGGAAAGAGTTGTGGACCATCGGCTGATGGGCGACATCCGGCAGCAGCGACCAGCCGGCAGGGGGCACGCACACGACGAGCAGCAGATAACGTAACATGTTTATGGCTCAGCGTTTAGGAAAAAGTGGAAAGGAGAAGAAGGAGCAGGGGGGGCAAAAGGGGAAAGAAGCGCAAATGGAAAATCAAGAAATCGATCTCTTCTTTTCCCTTCTTACCCCCCCTCCCCCTTTTCCCTATTACACATCCACTGCATTCCGCCTGTATTCCGCTAAACAGTCGCCATTCAAATTGCGACGCCGGAGGGCACGACACGGTCAGCTTTATCGGAAAGGTTGCCCCAAATTCTCCAAATTGAATCCCGGAAACCCGACGAATTCGTCTGGCGGTGAAGTGTGAGTTGAAGTCAGTGGCGGCTGACGGCAGGACTACAATCGCCCAAACGGACTCTCACTGCGTATCCGCAGTTGTGGAGCCGCGACGAGCGGTCACGGGAATGCAGCCTGCAAAGCCGCGACCAGCGGTTGCGGGAACAGCCGGCGATGGCAGCGCGCGAGTTTCGCCCCGCGATCACGGATCGCAGCTTTGCGGCTATGTTTGGCGGCCGTGCACGGGCGAACCGTTCCGCCTTCGCGCCGTCGCACCCTGCCTGTCACCCAGCCTCCGGCGTATAATGCCGTCTTTCCTCGGGGTGTTCGTCCCATCGTGCGCAGGAGTTGCCCCTATGACCGCACCCAAGATCGTCAGCCCCCCAGCGCCAGATCGACGCCACCGACCGCCAAATCGATCGCCTCGTCTACGAACTCTACGAGTTGACCGATGAGAAAATCGTGATTGTGTAGGACATAACGCGCTCATGGGATGAATCCGATAAGGACCAAGGAGAACATCAACATGATCACGTACTACCACGCCGCGAACACGGACACTGGAACGCCTGTGGGAATGATGTTCTGCAATAACATTGATCTGACCAACGGGTACATGAC
>JAUWWA010000184.1 GCA_030617125.1 Pirellulales bacterium
CAACGGATGAAGCGGCCGAGGGTTCAGGGTTCAGGGTTCACGGCCTTGCGTTTGGCGTATGGCAGGGCGTCTCGCAGGAGTTTGGATATTGCAGATTGCAGATTGAGAACTGCAAAATGCAGATTCTCCTGTTGCTGCGCCTCCGTTTTCAGTTTTCAATTCTCAATCTTCAATCTTCAATTCGTATTTCATACTTTTGGGGTATGGGCGGTCGCGGGCACACTGTCGACAGTCATCGTCCTCTCGGCGAGGGGCGCGCTCGCCGAGGAGCGCTTCCCTCCGCCCGACTTCACCGATCACACGCTCCCGGCCACCGACACGCCGCCCGCCCGCTCGGATGTAATGGAATACGTCGACCTGGCGGCGCTTACGGTCGGGCTGTCGCTGGCCTCGTACTTCGCACTGGCGAAGCGATCGCGCCGCGGGCTGTACCTGCTGGCGATCGTCTCGCTGGCGTGGCTGGGTTTCTGGCGCAAGGGGTGCGTGTGCCCGATCGGGGCTATCCAGAACGTGACGCTGGCGCTGTTCGATCCAAGCTACGTTGTGCCGTTGGCGGTCGTGGCGTTTTTTGCGCTGCCGCTTGTGTTTGCACTCTTCTTCGGCCGGACGTTCTGCGCAGCGGTTTGTCCGTTAGGCGCCGTGCAGGAACTGGTCGCGCTGTGGCCGGTCAAGGTGCCCGAATGGCTGGAGCACGCCTTGGGGCTGTTGGCCTACGTGTATCTCGGTCTGGCCGTGACGTTCGCCGCCACCGGCACGGCGTTTGTCATCTGCCGATACGACCCGTTCGTCGGCTTCTTCCGCCTGGGCGGTAGCGTGAACATGCTGATCCTCGGCGGGTGTTTCCTGGTCGTGGGACTTTTTGTCGGGCGCCCCTACTGCCGGTACTTCTGCCCGTACGGGGCGCTGTTGCGTCTGGCGTCGAAGGTGTCCGCCTGGCACGTGAGGATTCCGCCCGAGGAGTGCATCCGGTGCCGACTTTGCGAGGATGCCTGCCCGTACGGGGCTATTCGGCGGCCAACCGTCCCCCAGCGCGCCGAGGAGCGGATTCGCGGCCGCCGGCGGCTGGCCGCGCTGATCCTGCTGCTGCCGGTGCTGGTCGTGTTGGGGGTGTGGCTGGGAAGCCGCCTCAAGGCGCCGTTGTCGAAGCTGCATCCGACGGTGCGGCTGGCCGAGCGGATCCAGGCGGAAGCGGCCGGCGAAGTGGAGGGCACGACCGACGCCACCGACGCCTTCCGCAACACCGGCCGCGCGGTCGAGGAGCTTTACCGCGAGGCGTTCGCACAAACGCAGCAGTTCCACGCGGGCGGCGGATGGCTCGGCGCCTGGGTGGGATTGGTGATCGGCCTGAAGCTGATTAGCCTCTGCATCCGCCGCCGCCGCGACGACTACCAGGTGGACCGGGGAACGTGCATCTCGTGTGGCCGCTGTTTCTGGTACTGTCCCAGTGAGCAGGCACTGAATAAAGGGAGCGTGAAACCATGAAAGTAAAAGAGTTGATCGACGTGCTCAAGAAGTTCTCGCCGGAGGATAACGTGCGGGTGGCGATAAGCTGGCCCGACCGCGTCACCGAATTGCACGAGCGGCTCGTCGTGGGCGACTACGGCGGCGGGCCGCAAATTAACGCCGCCATGGATTACAAAGGGCTCAGCATTTACGTCGGTTGTGTGTTGCAGCGGTCGACCAAGGATAAGCCGAAGTGGACCGTCGACCTGGGCCAATACGAAAACACCGAAGACGCCGCCAAGGTCCGTGACTTCTACGTCGTTCACAAAGGACTCGACGAGCCGTTGAACTTCCCCGACTTCGATTACGACAAGTGGATTCCTCCCCGGACCAAGTCGGGCGAGTATAACGAGCACATCGCGGAAATCCTCAGGGAAAAACTACTGCACGACTGACTGAGATTGCAGACGTTGCGGCGGATCTCAGGTCCGACGACGACGTTCAACCACTACCATGACCGATTTACCGACATCGCAATCAAACGCTACCGAGGCCGCCTACCTGACGGCGCGGCGGATCGCCACCGTCGCCGGGGTCTTCTCGCTGATTGTCTGTACGCTGCTGCTGTACGACTACAGCGGCCGCCGGGCCGACGATCCGCTGAACGATGCGTCCTTTCAGGCGCTGAAAGCTGCGTTGATCGAGCAGCCTAACAACGAGCAACTCAAGGAGGAAATCCGCTCGCTCGACTTGCAGCTTCGTGGGAAGTACTTCCGCCAGCGGGTGTTCGCCGCTTTGGGGGCGTGGTTGTTGATGGGCTCGCTGGGCGTTTTCCTCATCGCTGCGAAGTCGGCGGCGACGCTTCGCCGCAAGCTTCCCATGCCGGGTGCGTATGCCTCGGAGGAGGATGTCGACACGCACATCGCCCGAGTCGCCCGATGGTCGGTGGCCGTGCTGTGTATTGTGTTGATGGGCACGGCGGTTGCGCTGAGTGTTGCCGTCCGCACTGCCTTGCCTCGCACGCAAGAGGAATTGGCCGTGCTGCTGGAAGGCGGTCAAGGCTGGCGGGGAGACGCGCCTTCTATCCGACCATCTCCGGCCCCGTCGGAACAGGAAATTCGCAAGATGTGGCCGCGGTTCCGCGGTCCCGGTGGGCTGGGTATCTCGGCCTACACGAACATCCCCGAGACGTGGGACGCGGCTTCCGGCAAGAACATCCTCTGGAGAACGCCCGTCCCGTTGCCGGGGAATAATTCGCCGGTCGTCTGGGGCGATCGTGTGTTTCTCTCGGGCGCCGACGAGCAGCGGCGACAGGTCTTCTGCTTCGACGCCGGCACAGGAAAGTTACTTTGGCAACAGGACGCGCCGAGCACGCCGCAGAGTATCGCCCAGCCGCCGAAAGTGAACCGAGATACCGGCTACGCCGCACCTACGACCGTAACCAACGGCGTACGGGTGTTCGCCATCTTCGCCAATGGCGATGTGGTCGCGCTGGCGTTCGACAGCAGCGTTGCCTGGTCACGAAGTATCGGCATTCCCAAGAATGCCTACGGCCACGCGTCGTCGCTGGCGATGTTCCGCGGCCTGTTGTTGGTGCAGTTCGATCAGGCGTCGAAGGACGACAGAATCTCGAAGCTGCTCGCCCTGGATACGGCGACGGGCAAGACCGTGTGGCAGGTCGACCGCGACGTGCCCAACTCGTGGACCTCGCCGATCGTGATCCGCGCGGCCGGCCGGGCACAACTCATCACGGCGGCCGATCCCTGGGTGATTGCATACGACCCGGCCTTGGGCGATGAGATTTGGCGGGCGAAGTGCTTGCAGGCGGACGTCGGTCCGTCGCCGACTTTCGCCGACGGCGTTGTGTACGTCGTGAACCAATTTCCGTGTCTTTCTGCCATCCGGGCGGACGGGCAAGGGGACGTTTCGGAAACGCACATCTTGTGGAAAGGCGAGGACGGATTGCCCGACACGTGCAGCCCGCTGGCCACGGCCGAGTACGTTTTTCTGCTGGGGAGCTACGGCACGTTGACCTGCTACGGCGCGAAAGACGGCAAGCTCCTTTGGGAGGAAGACTTCGACACGGACGCCTTCACGTCGTCGCCGAGCCTGGTGGGCAACCGGCTGTACTTGATCGGGGCGGAGGGGAAGGCGTGGGTCGTCGAGCCCGGACCGGAGGGATGCACAAGGATCGCCGAGGCCGACTTGGGCGAGGGTTGCGTCACCAGCCCGGCGTTCCAGGACGGACGCCTCTATTTGCGCGGCAAGAAACACCTGTTTTGCATTGAAAACCGATAAGGCCACGGCCAATGGTCGCGGCTTTATATAATGACAGACATCGAGTTGAGCTTCGTCGACGAAACCATCGAGCAGCTTGGGCGTCGCGCGGAGGCGGTGATCCCGATCCTCCAGGCGATCCAGGCGCACTACCGCTACGTGCCGCAAGAAGCATTGAAGCGGGTGTCCGAGATCACGGACATCACGCCGGCGTCGATCACGGGCGTTGTGACGTTCTATACCCAGTTTCGTCAGCGCCCGGTCGGACGCCACGTCATCCGCGTTTGCTGCGGCACCGCCTGCCACGTAAAGGGCGCCGCCTTGGTGCAGGAGGCATTGCAGCGCCGGCTGGGCATCGCCGACGGCGAAGACACCGACGCCGACGGGTTGTTCACCATCGAGAAGGTCGCCTGCCTGGGCTGCTGCACGCTTGCCCCGGTGGTGCAAATCGGCGGGGTGACCTACGGTCGATTGACAGCCCACGGGGTCGGCGACGTGCTGGACGATTTCCTTCAGCAGCAACGCGGCGCCGGAGTCAAACCGGCCGAGCGAGCGATCATTCCAGCCGGCGAACTGGGCGAAATCCGCATCGGCCTGGGCTCGTGTTGCGTCGCCCAGGGCAGCGGCAAGGTCCGCCAGGCCATCGAGCGGACGCTTTCCACCTCGGGCGCTGCGGCCGTGGTCAAACGGGTCGGCTGTGTGGGCATGTGTCACCAGACGCCGCTCGTCGAGTTGATCGCACCCGGCGGGGATCCGAAACTCTTCGCTGAGGTCAACGCCGAGGACGCCCCGGCGATTGTGCTGAAGCACTTCAAACCGAGAGGCGTCGCGCGCCGTCTCGGCCATGCCGTCTCCACCTGGCTTGATCGTCTGCTGACCGACGAACTGGGCGACCCGATCGCCAAGCATGCGATCGAAACTTCCGAAGGGCCGGTGTGCGCGTTCCTCGGCCCGCAGAAACACCTGGCCACCGAACACTGTGGGCGGATCGACCCGACCGACCTCGACGAGTATCTCCAGCACGGCGGCTTCAATACCCTGCAACGAGTGGTCGAGCAACTCACACCGAAAGCGATCATCCGGCAGGTTCAAGCCAGCGGGTTGCGCGGCCGTGGTGGCGCCGGGTTTCCAGCCGGGAACAAGTGGGAAAAGGTGCGCGCGGCGAAAGGCGATAAGAAATACGTCATTTGCAACGGCGACGAAGGCGACCCCGGCGCGTTCATGGACCGCATGTTGCTCGAGTCGTTCCCGTACCGCATCATCGAGGGCATGGCGATTGCCGCCCGGGCCGTCGGCGCCGACGAGGGCTTTCTCTACATCCGGGCCGAGTACCCGCTGG
>JAUWWA010000234.1 GCA_030617125.1 Pirellulales bacterium
CCAAACTATACTACGCGAGTTGCACGCCGGGGGATCGAAGAATTCAGTCCCTTCTCACGGTTATCGTCGTCGGCCGCCGCGTTTTCCGCAACCTGTTACCTTCAAAAGGGTTACAGCCTGAATGCCGAAACGGTGGTACCGGTTGTCTCGCAGGCGTCCTTGGCGCCGGCAGAAGACACTTTCGCCGGGAAGAAACCGCTTCGTGCCTCGCCCCTTACTTATGCTTATGGCGAACCGACGTACTTGCGAGCAGTGTCGCTATCGGATAATCGACAAAACCGACAAAGATATACACTCGTTTTTCGCCAAACCCGCCGGAAAGGCTCGCGGCAGCCGCAATGCGTTTTGACCCTCGGCGGTGCGTAAGCTAAATGCTGTAGAGGACTTAGGGTTCAGGGTTCAGGATTCAGGGTTTGATAGCTAGCCGTAACACGGGAACCCTGAACCCTGAACCCTTGCTCAGTTTGGTTGCGGCCGAACGCCGCGTTGGGAACGATCTGAAGGACAATCACAGCCAAGTTAGGTGTCCGACCATGGTTGAAAGCATTGCCACGCCTCCGGCGGCGAACGTCGGGACCGGCGATTTGATTTTTCGCGTATGCGGCTCCTCGCGGCATGGTCAGATCGTGCGGCTGCAATCGGCGAAGTGCACGATCGGCTCCTCGCCGCAATGCACGCTGCGACTCCGCGCCCGCGGCGTTCATCCCGTCCACTGCCTCGTCCTGCGTGGCGAGGGTGGATCGCTCGTTCGGCGATGGTCGCCCGACACGCGACTGAACGGTCGCGCTTTCACCGACGCCGAGCTAACGCCCGGCGACCGTTTGAGCATCGGCCGAATCGACTTGGAAGTCGTCGAATTGGGCCGCTTCGAGCAACAGCGACCTCGGGCAATTCAACCGCCGGCCACCCCGCTGAAAACGGAACTCGACGACCGGCAAGCGGAACTCGAACGGCCCCGGGTCGAACTTGATGCACGCCAGGCTGAACTTGATGCACGCCGGGCCGAACTCGACACACGGCAAACCGAACTAGACGGCCAACAGCAACGGTGGCAGGAAGAGCAAGCAAGAGCCCAGGAGCAGTTCAACGAGCAATCGGAATCGCTCGACGCCCGAGCCGCCGAGTTGAACGCCGGCGAGGCCGAATTAGACCGCCGGCGCGAAGAATTTGAGAACCGGTGCCGACAATGGGAAAACGAGCACGCCGCGGTCGAGCCGAAGCCAAGCGGTCCGACTGCCGAGGGCGAGGCGGCCGAAGAGGTCCAAGCTAAGGACCTCTCGGAGGATGCGCCGGTAGACATCGAGTCGGTGCTGCACCGGATGGGCTCGATAGGATTACTGCGCGACGAGGAGGAAGACTCTCGGCAGCACCAGCAACAACAGCCGGCAGGACCGGAACCTGAAGGCGAGCCGGAGCCCGAGCTGGAACCGCCGGCTGGCGCGCCGGCATGTCAGCCGTTGGCATCCGCCGAACCGACGGACGACAAGGAAGAAGAGTCGATCGACGACTACATGACCCGGCTGATGCAACGAGTCGGGGCGACCGTGGGCGGGGCACAAGCGGTCGAAACCCAACCGCAGCCATCGCAGCCACTGCGGTACAGCGAGCCGCAGTCGCCGCCCGAGCCACCAAGCAAACAGCCGGCAACGCCACCACTGCGCAAACCGGTAGACGTGTCGCGGCGTGCGGTAGCACCGGAGAATCCCGCCGGGCTGTCGGCCATGCGCGAGTTGGCGAACCTATCGGCCACCAACGCCATTGACCGACACGGCCGGCAGAAACTCATTCGCGCCACGCGCGCCAAGGCGGCAACGGTGGTCGCTGGAGTCGGTGTCGGCGCAGTCTTGATGTGGTTCTGGTGGGCAATGGGGGCCGGGTTGTTCGTTCTCGGCGCCGCGGTGGTCAGTTTCCTTGTCTCGGCGTTCTGGGGCATCCAATACGTGATCGCAATCGGACGGCTGATCCTCAATGCCACGGGCAACCTCGGCCGCCGCACCGATGGCCCAGAGAGCGAAGACGAAGCAGCGACGAGCGAAGAAGAAGCAGTATCTGACGGCGAGCGGCGAGAATCCGGTTGAACGTTCAAAATCCCCGGGCGGCTTTCACGTCGTCGAAGTCGCGCAGGTGGTAGTCGACGCCGACGTAGTCGAGCACGCGGCACAACCCCCGCAGGGCGACGCCCATGCCGTCGGGCCCGCTGAAGCCGCCGAACTGCCCGCCACCCGTCAGGTGCGGTTCCAGGTCCAAGAACATTCCCGGAATCCCCCGCCGGCGCAGCTTCCGCTCTAACGAAGGCAGCATGCGGCTGAAGTCGCGCAGGATGGCTTCGTGGGCGCTGTCGCCCTGGTCGGCGGGCGCGAAGTTCCACAACGCTTCTTCATCGACATGGCCGTCCTTGGCAACCGTTTCCGGCTTGCAGTAGTCCTTGACGTGCATCCAACCTATTCCCGGCCGCATGGCCTGGTATTGCTCGAACAGCTCGGCAGGCGAGTAGCCCTGGACGATGATGTTGGCCGCGTCGAAGATCAAGACCATGGCCGGGTGGTTCACGTTGCGGTGGATTTCGGCAAGGATATGCCCGTTGCTGCCGACCAGGTTCGCCTCGACCTCCAACCCAAACGTCAGATCGCTGCGGTGGCACATCTCGGCGATTCGCCCCAACTGATCGACGACCTGCGGCAGGTGCTCGCGAGGTTCGCTCCCCCGGGGATGGTAGAACGAGAACCCGCGAATCAGCTTCGCCTCGAACGCATGGGCCAGCTCACACGCCTTCTTTACGTCGCGGTTGAGGTATTGCTTGAAGGGGACGTAGGCGTTACGGGTGCCGTCGTCAATGTCTCGCAGCTTGACCTTGCCGATGGGCGAGCCGATCGACGAGACGTTCAGCCCGTACTCATCCTGTAAGTGGCGGACCTTGCCGATCTCCGACTTGGTCAGGTTCATCGCGTTCTTGATGCCGCCGCCGACGTCGATGAATCGTAGGCTATAGTACTGCAATCCGATCGCGGCGAACGCGGCGAATTGCTGCACGGCGGTTTTCTGGTTCGCGGCTTCGTCGGCAAAGCCGGAGAGGATGACACGAGGTTTCGCAGCCATGGGGAGTCTCCGCGGGGTCAAGTACACGGATCGAGATAGACGCTCAAGAGCATATTGTGCAGCTTCGTGCAACAAAAGAAAGGGGACCTGCTGCGTTTTGGGCGGTTTTCGTCCGAAGTTCACGAGGATTGACGGGATGAGAAAGCAGCATGTCCCCTTTTTGGGCCCCCCTTTCGTGTTTACGACAGCAGCGACGCCGAGTTGTTGCTGAGGTAGATCGTAGCTGCCGAATGCTGTTGGAGGATCGAGGCCGGAACGTCCGGCGTGACGGGTTCCTCGATCATAGACCGAACCGCCTCGGCCTTTTGCACGCCGGGAATGCAACAGACGATTTCGGCCGAACGCATGATCTGACGGATCGACATCGAAATCGCCCGAGCGGGCACCTCCTCGAACGTCTCAAACAGCGCCTCTTCCACTAGGTGATGGCGATACGCTTCACCTAACTCGACCACGAGATACGGCTCGTCGGTTTCCAGATCGGCCGGCGGATTGTTCAGCGCCAGGCGGCCGTTGTCGCCGATCCCGACGAACCCCAATTCGATCGGAAGCTCGGCGACGATCGCGCCCAAGCGGCGGCACTCGGTCTGTGGATCGGCTCCCGCGTGGATACGGTGAACCTCCCCTGGCGACACGCGCATCCTGCCGGAAAAGTGTTTCTGGAAGTATCGCCCCAGCGAGGCCGGATGCAGCGCCGGCAGGCCGACGTACTCGCCCAGCAGAAACACGCTCACGCGGCTCCAGTCAATCGCTTTGAGTCGCGCCAGACCGGCTAAGGAAAACAGTTGCGAAACATCGGTATCTACGATGATGCGCGCGCCGATCCGTTTTCCCAAGATGGAGCGGAGCAGTTGGGCGACGTCGGCAGCGGCCTCGCGGGCGATTTCTTCCTTGCTGCCAAACTTCAGCAGACGCATCATATCTCCCATTCTAGATCACTCGCACCGAGTCGCTACGCCTTCGCCAGGAAGCTTGCCGTCACGGTTGTCGTGATCCCACCCCGGGCCGTGAAGGCGGCGACCAGCGTCATTTGCCGCGGCCGCACTACCGCCACCAGGTCGTCGAGAATCCGGTTTGTCACGTCTTCGTTGAAGATCCCCTCGTTGCGAAATCGCTGCAAATAGAGCTTCAGGCTCTTCAACTCGACGCACTTCGCCTCGGGCACGTAGGTGAACGTCAACGTGCCGAAATCGGGCTGGCCCGTCCTCGGGCATACCGACGTGAACTCCGGACAGACGATCTCGATCGTGTAATCCCGGCCCGGATGTTGGTTGTCGAACGTCTCGAGAATGTCACGAAAACCCTCACTCACTTGCAAGCTCCTTTCACAGTGGTGACCATTATGTCACAATAAATTGCCGAAAACAAGGAGACCGGGTGGCTGGGA
>JAUWWA010000050.1 GCA_030617125.1 Pirellulales bacterium
GCCGGGTTTGCCGCTTTTGGCCTTCCAATGCTTGCGATGGGCCAACGCGCTGAGGCTGTCGACACCGTGCTTCGCCAGCAGGATCACGCTACCGCCGTCGCCGCCGTCACCGCCGTCGGGCCCGCCGCGCGGCACGTACTTGTCGCGCCGGAAGCTGACGCAGCCGTCGCCGCCTTTGCCGGATTCAACGCGAATTTCGACTTCATCGACGAACAATGTACACCGGCGGCTAGACCGATTCGACCACGTGGATGCGCCGGCCGCCGCGGTCGAACTTGACGTAGCCGTCGACCCGTGCGAAGAGCGTGTAGTCGTTCCCCGGGCCGACCCCCTTGCCGGGGTGGAACCGATTGCCCACCTGGCGGACCAGAATGTTGCCCGCGCGGACCTGCTGGCCGCCGAATCGCTTTACGCCACGGTGCTGCGGGTTGCTGTCGCGGCCGTTTCGGCTGGAGCCTTGTCCCTTCTTATGTGCCATGGGAATCCCTCTTGCGCATGGTTGATCAGAGCAAGCCTTCTTTTTACCGATAGACCCATTCGTAGTCAACCTCTCCGGGGAAGCCATAGCGGATTTCCGTCTCATCCTCGGCGTATTCATCGCCGGGCCGCCAGAAATTGAGTTTGAGTGTTTTTTGGAAACGGCGGCGGCCCTTGCCCAGCCGATCTCCCCTCTTGTACTCGCCTGGGGCGTCGCGCCAGCGATAGGCGTTCGTCAGACCCTGGACGTATACCGAGAACCGGTCGATTTTCGGGTCGAGATCCTCCCAGGTGGCGATCCCCCAGAGCGTCTCGCCCACCTGGATCTCGCGGTCGCTCATCTCCACGGTGGTGTAGAACCGCCGATTGGGGTCCTCTCGCCTCCAAATCGGCCCAATGGCCTTGAGGATGCCGATCGCCACCGGGATCACGCGGTCGCGGTAGACCTTGCTGAAGCCGTCGCCTTCGCTGACCGACTCGCGCCCTTCCAGCAGGAACTCGGGAATGAAGCGGATCGGGCGGTCGACCTGCTTTACGCGGTACGTCTTCTTCTGCTCGAAGGTCTTGTACGGCAGATCGGCGTCCTCGACCGGCACGAGCACCTCGCCCGGATTCGTCACCGAGTAGACCATGTACCAGATCAATTTCCGCCGCATCCACCCGCTGGCCTGCGGAACGTCTACCGGAATCATCCGCATCGGCTTAAAGCTGAACTTCAGCGCCCAGACCTCGTGGCGGAAGGTGATGTCCTTGGCCCAATCGAACTTCGGATCAAAGGCGAGCAGCTCGACGACGTCGTGCCGGCTGAACGATTCACCATACGACCGGGCCGAGTCGATCGACTTCATCACGTGGGGGGCCAGCTTCCTGTACGGCGAATTGCGGATCGGCCGCGGCGTGGCAACCGCCCTCTCGGACGCGTTCTGTTGGCCGTGCACCCCCGGGCAAACCACCATGGCCAACACGACGGCGGCCGGCCACGTCAACGAGCGTGTCGCGAGATTCATCTGGGCCTCTTTCTGTGTGTGCGATATCGGCCTTGTCGGCCATCCTCCGGGGTGCCCGGCGTCGGACGCGCGCGGACTCCGCCCCCTATCCTTCCCCATTTAGTATAGTCGCCGTGCCCATAGGGCGTCAAGGATTTCGCACCACCCGACAGGGTGGGCTGTAAGCGGTTAGACAAAAGGGAGCAACCCCGGCGCTTTCATCCCTGATCCGCTTCCGGCCCTGAGGCGTCGTCCACGCCGTCGATGTAGCGACGGAGCCGTTCCAGCTCGTCGGTGATCTGGCGGAGCCGAAGCATGTTGTCGACGCGCTTGAGCAACTCGACCTTGTTGACCGGTTTGCTGAGAAAGTCGTCGCAGCCGGAGGCGACCGCCCGCTCGATGTCGCCCAGCTCGTTCAGCGCGGTGACCATCAGGATCATGATGCCGCGCGTGGCCGGGTCCCGCTTGAGCTTCTTGCAGACCTCGAACCCGCTAAGCTTGGGCATCATGATGTCCAACAAGATGAGGTCCGGCCGAAACTCGGCCACTTTGTCGAGCGTCTGGCGGCCATCGTATGCCACGGCGGTCTCGCAATCGGTCTCGCTGAGATATACCTCCAACAATTCGACGTTGGGCAGGTTGTCGTCGGCGATGAGAATTCTGCTCTTGGGCATCGTTCGCTATACCTGCATGTTGTGATAGTCTTTCACCCTCGCACCTTCAGCCCGATTCCTGATTATAGGATTTCCCGACACTGCTGTGAAGGGGGACTTCCCGACGCAGTCAAGCCTGCCTAGAACTTCATAAACATCGCCGAGAAGTACTCCTCCTTCCCGGAGGCCGAAGGTTTTCTCTCCGGTAGCTTTGGAGATCGCAGAGGGCCGTACCGGGAAGGGTCGTCACTCGATGCCGTGCAACACCTTAGCGGACGGTCATTGCCGTGCCGTAAGCGAGCACTTCGACGCCGCCGGATTTGCCTTGCTGCTTGCCCTGAATGGTGGCGGTTTCGATGCGAACGCTCCAGACGACGTTTGCGCCGACGGCTTGGGCCTGCTCGAGCATGCGGACGATCGCTTGGCGTCGCGCCCGCGCGACCAGCGTCTCGTAGCTCCGGACCCGGCCGCCGAAGAAGTTTCGCAAGGTGGCCATAAAGACCTTGAAGTAGTCGGTGGCGATAACCGCCTCGCCGATTACCAGAACACCGTCCGACGCCCGCCAGTTCGGCGGCAACCACCTCAAATCGGACACGACAATCTGCGAGAGGGCTTGCTCATCGCGGTCCAGTCGGCGCAAATGGGACGCCTCGATCGCGCCGCCGACGACAAGCCCCAAAATCAGCAACGCCAACGGCACGCCGAAGTAGAAAATAATCTCGCCCATGATTTCCTCGCAAGCAAGTGGTGTTCGGCCGCCTACATTGCGTCGGCCACAACGACCGCGGTGCCGTAGACGTAGAGTTCGGCGGCGCCGGCGGTGATCGAGCTGGTTGCAAAGCGCACGTTGACGACGGCGTTGGCGCCGAGTTGTTCGGCCTGGGCGATCATGCGTTGCATGGCCTCGCGGCGCGATTCGATCAGCAATTCGGTATAGCCGACAAGTTCACCGCCGAAGATGTTCTTGAAGCTGGCGGCGATGTCGCGGCCGACGTGCTTGGCCCGGACCGTGTTGCCCTGGACCAGCCCCTTGACGTCAACGATGTTCTTGCCCGGCACAAACTCGATGTTCAGCACAATCACGTGTCATCTCCTTGGTTCAGCATGGATCAATTGTTACAACTTGTCCCCGGCACCGGAAACTGCTTGCACAACTCGCGCACCTCGCCGCGAATCTGCTTCGCAAGCGCGTCGTCGTCGGGCGCCTTCAGGACCTCGCTGATCCAGCCGCCAATGGTGTGCATTTGTTCCTCTTTCATGCTCCGAGTGGTCAGGGCGAACGTACCGAGGCGAATGCCTGACGGGTCCAGCGGCCGGCGCCGGTCGAAGGGAATCATGTTCTTGTTGACCGTAATGCCGCAGCGCTCCAGCGACTGCTCGGCAACCCGGCCGGTCAGTCCGAGCGAGGTGACGTCGGCTAGGACCAGGTGCGTGTCGGTTCCCCCGCTGATGAGCCCCACGCCGTCGTTGGCGAGCACGTCGGCCAGTGTTTTGGCGTTGTCGATGACCTGCCGTGCGTACTGCTTGAACTCGCTCTTGAGCGCCTCGCCGCAGCAAACGGCCTTGCCGGCGATAATGTGCATCAGCGGTCCGCCCTGCACGCCGGGGAACACCGCCCGATCGATCTCGGCGGCGTACCCGGCCTTGCAGAGAATCATCCCGCCGCGCGGTCCATGAAGCGACTTGTGCGTGGTCAGCGACACGTAATCGGCCACCGGCACCGGGTCGTCGTGCTCGCCGGCCGCCACCAGCCCGGCATAATGGGCCATGTCGACAAACAACTTCGCGCCGCAGTCCTCCGCGATCTGGGCGAACGTGCCGTGTGGAATTTCCCGCGGATACGCGCTGGCCCCGGCCACGATCAGCTTGGGCTTGTGCTCCCGGGCCAGGGCGGCAACGGAGTCGAAGTCGATCCGGTGCGTGTCTGGCCGCACCCCGTAGCTGACGAAGTGGTATGTCCTGCCCGAGTGGTTCAGCTTCATGCCGTGGGTGGTGTGCCCGCCGTGGGCCAGGTCCAGGGCGAGAACCGTATCGCCCGGTTGCAGCGCCGCTAAGTAAATGGCCGTGTTCGCCTGCGTGCCGCTGTGGGGTTGCACGTTGACGTGCTCGCAGCCGAAGAGTCTCTTGGCCCTCTCGCGGGCGAGCTCCTCGACGATGTCGACGAACTCGCATCCGCCGTAGTATCGCTTGCCCGGATACCCTTCGGCATACTTGTTCGTCATTACGCTGCCGCAGGCGATCATGACGGCTTCGCTGGCATAGTTCTCACTAGCGATCATTTCCAGACCGCTGCGCTGCCGGTCGATTTCGCCGGCGATGGCGTCCCAGAGTTCGGAGTCTTGCTGTCTGATTCGATTCATGAAGGGGCTTCACATAGCATGTCAGATGGATGAATCTCGACGCTCTCGGCCGCACTGCTGAGCGCCCCCCTCTTGTCAGAAGCGACGACCGATCCGTCAATCGCCCGGCTCGGTTGGGGCTTACTCCCGTGTGATCTCCACGGTCGATTCGCCGGCGTTGTCGCCCAGTTCGGCGGCCGAGTCGTTGATCTTTAGAAACAGCGTGCCGGACTCTTTCGGCGTTAGGGTCCTTCCCAATCCAACCGCCGTGGATCGCAGCAGCGCGGAACCGGTGTTTTCCTTGGGCCGATCAGGGCGTACGGCCGCCAGCAGGATGCCCAGCGGCCGGGCTTGGTAGTAGCGGATCGAGACTCCGCCGGGCTCGCACCACCAGATTTGCGGCTTGTCGGCCACCTGGTATCGCCCCGAAGCCGTAAGCCGATACGTCGCACCAGCCGCGAACCGCACGCCGGTGTTCTGCCAGCCTTTCTTAGTCGATACGGTCACCGTGGCCCCCGACTCCGGCAAGGGGTGGCCCGGCGTGAAGTCGACGGTCGTGGCCGCAATGTCGTGGCCGTACTCCACACCGGAGACGAACAACTGCCACTCCTCGCTCAGCGTGCGCCAATCGTCGCCGATCGCCCGATAGAACCGTGCGGTGAAGTCGCCCTTGAGCACGTTCTTGTAGAGCCCGCGGAAACGCTCGCGGTACCTGGGATGCCGGTCCATCAGCACCGCGGCCGCCCAGCACCAGGCGTAGGGTTCGGTTTCCAGGTGCGCGGCCGGCGGGTAGTCGATGACCTGCTTTAGCCGCAGCGGCCGCCGTGCGGAAAAAGCGTCCTTGATGATCCGAATCCGGCCCCACTGCGGAACCTCCTCGCGGTTGGCAGGGAAGTGGTTCAGCGTCAGCCGGCCGTCTTTCCAACGATGCGTGGCCAGCAGTTCGCCGATGCCCTCCATGTACCACGGCGGCCCGCACGCGCCAAGCAACGTGTTCATGAAACCGTGCGTCCCCTCGTGCAGAATCAGGTGCCGGCGATAGTAGTCGCTTGGCTGTTCGTACAGCCACAACGTGTAGTTGCGACAATAGCCGTGCCGAAACGGCGGCAAGCCGTGCGGCAAGAAGTCGGTCCGCACGAACACGGCCTTCTCGTTCATCAGGAAGCCCGTCATGTGCCAGTCGGCGTGCTCGGCCGCGTCCACGTGGAAATACTCGCACCACTGCGGGAATGCCTGATCGAACACCTCTGGCAGTTCGTCGATCGTCGGCGACGGCGGCAGATCAGTGTATAGCGTCAACCGCTCGGCCGTTAGCTTGCGAATGCCTGCGGCCGCCGCCTTGGCCTCGTCGACCTGCATCTGCGGCAACGTGGTGAGGAACTTCGATTCGGAGTCGGGCTGTTGCCGGAGCAGATCGGCCAGCAAAAGACGCTTCCCGGGCCGGCGCGGCCGCTTCGACTCGTCGCCAGGGCGGTCGGCCCGCGCCGGTTCGTTCTCTTCCGGCACGTCGGTGTCGGCCGGACGTGCGGTCTGCGTCCGCGGCCGCCGGCTCTTGGCCTTCGGCACTTCTGCCGTCGCCGAACGTCTTGTCGCGGCGGGCTTCTTTGCCGGCCGGCGGCCCACCGGCTCCGGCGAGCCGCTGCAGCCGATCATGAAGCAGCCAAGAATAAGCAAAACGCAGCGCCAGTAAGTCGCGCGTGTGAAGCCGCGACTAGTGGTCGCGGATCGGCAACCACTACGCGTGCTAACACTGCCGCCACTGGCGCCGGCTTCATAATGGGTCGTCAAATGTCGGAATCTCATTCTTGCCGGCCGGTTGCGAGCTTTTGTCGGCCCGTTTACACTATTGTACATTGTCGCGGCGCGTCTTGGGCACCCCAACTTCACCACGAGCGGAGCCGTTGGATGCGATTGCCGGAATGTATGAAAATCCTCACGCCGTTGTTCTGCCTGCTGACCGCCGGGTGCTGGTCGTCGTCCGGGCCCGAAGTGGTCGTTTACACGGCGCTCGACGAGGAGTTCTCACGGCCCATCTTGGACGACTTCGCCGCTGCAACGGGCATCGCCGTGCAGCCGAAATTCGACGTCGAGTCGACCAAGACGGTTGGATTGACCAACGCGATCATCGCCGAGGCCGCCCGCCCGCGGTGCGACGTGTTCTGGAACAACGAAATCCTCAACACCCTCCGGCTGAAGCGCCACGGATTGCTCGAAGCCTATTATCCGCAGATCGCCGAGAGCTATCCGGCCATGGTCCGATCGGCTGACGGCCTTTGGCACGGGTTTGCTGCCAGAGCGAGGGTGCTTATGGTCAACACGGAACTCGTGCCGGAAGCCGAGCGGCCCGCCTCGATCCGCGACCTGGCCGATCCGAAGTGGCGCGGCCGCTGCGGGATCGCCAAGCCGCTGTTCGGCACCACCGCCACGCACGCCGCCTGCCTGTTTGCCCACTTTGGTGACGAGAAGGCCAAGGAGTTCTTCAGACGGTTAAAACGCAACGACGTGAAGATCCTCTCGGGCAACAAACAAGTGGCGTTGTCGGTCGCGGCCGGGCGGCTGGCGTTCGGGTTGACCGACACCGACGACGCGATCATTGAACTGGAGAAGGGCATGCCGGTTGAGATCGTTTATCCCGATCAGGGCGAGGGCCAGCCGGGCACGCTGTTCATCCCCAACACGCTGGCGATCATCAAGGGCAGCCGGAACGGCGAGTCGGCCCGGCGGCTTGTCGATTACCTGCTTTCACCGGCGGTCGAGGCGAAGCTGGCCGCGGGGCGCAGCGCCCAGATCCCGCTGAATCCGAACTGCAAGGCGGAAGTTCGCGTCGCCACGCCGCAGACGGTTCGCGCGATGCAGATCGACTTCGACGCGGCGGCCGCCAAGTGGGACACGGCGGCGGACTTCTTGCGCGACGAGTTTACCGGCGGGTAGTTGCCAAATCGCTGCGGTTGGCCACCGCCGGAACGGCTGCGCTACACCGACAGCACGTACTCGATCGGTGCGCCCAACTGATGTTGGTTTTGCTGGGCCAAGATTCATCCCGGAAACACGGTTTAGTCATACCGCATTGCAGGCAAGACTACAACGCCTGCCGGTGCCGGCGGGTGCGGCTACCAAAGACCGGCTT
Source organism: Pirellulales bacterium (assembly GCA_030617125.1). Classification (GTDB taxonomy): domain Bacteria; phylum Planctomycetota; class Planctomycetia; order Pirellulales; family Thermoguttaceae; genus JAUWWA01. The sequence continues at coordinate 7,583 of JAUWWA010000050.1, forward strand.
AGGCTTGGGCGGTTCGGCCGCCTGGACAGTGGCTTCGTCGGCTAGCTCGCCGGCGGCGGATTTGGCCTGCGTATCGAAGCCTTCGATCTCATTACGCTTCAGCAGGCGGTTGATCCGCATTTCGATCCGTGTCAGTTCGTTGCCTTCCTCGGGCGTGACGAAGGTATAGGCGACGCCCGGGCGGCCCATGCGCCCCGCGCGGCCGACGCGATGCACGTAGTCGTCGCAAAACTGCGGGATGTCGTAGTTGATGATATGCGAGATCCGCGTCACGTCGATTCCCCGGCCCACCACGTCGGTGGCCACGAGGATTCGGGTTTTTCCCTCGCGGAACCGCTGCATGACCTCGTCGCGCGCCACCTGCGGCAGGTCGCCGTGGATGGTGCCCACCGAGCCGAGCTTTCTACTCAGCCGCCGCTGCACCCTGTCGGTACCGCGCTTCGTGCGGCAGAAGACGATCGCTTGCCGCGGGTCCTCGCGCTTGAGCAGCTTGACTAACAAATCGAACTTCCGCTCGGGATCGATCGTGAAGTAGAACTGTTCGATCGTTTCCACGTCGAGCCGCTCGGGCGAGAAGTCGAGCGACTCGGGATCGCGCATGTAGCGCTGCGCCAGGCGTTTCACGGGTGGGGGTATGGTCGCGCTTAGAAGCAACGTCTGACGCGACTGGGGGCAGCGGCGAAGGATTTTCTCAATGTCGGGCCGGAACCCGATGTCCAGCATCCGGTCCGCCTCGTCGAGCACCACGAAACGAATCCCTGAGAGCGACAGCACCGTGCGGGCAATCAGGTCGAGCAAGCGGCCGGGCGTGCCGACGACCATCTCCACCCCGCGCTGGAGTTTTTCGATCTGCTGGCGGATCGGTTTGCCGCCGTACACGGCCACCGTCCGGGCCTTCAATCCGGCGGCCAGCTTGACGCACTCGTCGCGGACCTGGACGGCCAGTTCTCGGGTGGGGACGAGCACTAGGGCCTGGGGATCGCGTCCCCTCTTGTGGGGTTCGAGCCGTTCGAGGATTGGGATGGCGAAGGCTGCCGTCTTGCCGGTGCCCGTGCGTGCCTGGCCCATCACGTCGGTACCGGCAAGCGCCAACGGGATCAACCCGGCCTGGATCGGTGTCGGTTCGAGATAGTCGGCTGCGCGCAGCGTGTCAAGCATCACCCGCGAGAGGCCCAGGGCGTCGAACCCCACGGCGGATGGTGCTTCCGTGTCGTCGTCGCCTGGTGGCCGTGGTCC
>JAUWWA010000290.1 GCA_030617125.1 Pirellulales bacterium
ATGGTGAGGCTCCAGGAAGGTCTTCCAAAGCAGTTCCCTGAAACGTACCATAAACTGCTGACCTTTCATGAGCTAAGGCCAACGCGAAAGGAACCGAAACTCGGTGGACCAGCGCAGCCGCAGCGGTCGCGGCCAGTGTGAGTCCTAAGGCAGCAGATTTGACGACTGGCTTCATCTTGATTTTCCTTTGGTGTAGGGGTCGCGTGTTACTGCCGCTGGACCACCACTCGCTGGGCCCCCTTTTGCATGCGCATCTGACTGATCGTTACCAGCCCCCACTCGTCGGCCGTAATCGAACCGCTACCCAGACGGCTGCCGTTGACCAGCCGCGCGGCCAATTCTTCTCCAGGCGACGCACCCTCCTTCTTCTGCTCATCCTTTAGCGGCGGCAAGAACGTGCAGGTCCAGCGGAAGCGCTGCCCGGGCTGAGCCTTGAATCGTTGCACTTTGCGCGGCGTCAGATCGACCGTGCACGCGTCCAACGGAGCTGTGGCGTCGAGCATCACCGTCATCTCCCAGCGGTTCGGACCGTCGACAATCGTTTTGCTATCCCAATTGAGGTATCCGTTGAGTTGCCCTGAACCGAGCGGATAGCCGTTGTTCAAATCCCCATTGCCGATATTGTCGTCCAGCGAGCAATTGCCGAAGGCTGGCACGGATTGGTTCTTGCGGATAATTGGCCGACCGTCGCGTACCTGCCAGCGGTAGATGAACGGCCGCTTCGTATCGATCATCGCTCGCAGAAACCGGGGGAACGGCGGCCATCCCATTTCCGTGAAGTGGGCGCCCCAGCCGAGGTGGATGCTGAAGAAGGGAATTTCTCGCCGCGGGTCTTCAAGAATCCAGCGGCCGTAGTCCTGGCGGTACCACGGGTCTTCCGTTCTTGGTCGCCCTTCGTAAGTATGTGGTGAGCCCCAGATCTGTGCTCGCCCCCACGCCTGGAACCCCTTGGTCATTTCGGGCTGCCCCCAGCCGTGCAGGTAGGCGTACAGGTCCGGCCGTTCGATCTCCATCATGCCCCAACAGCCGATCGCGCCGACAATGCGGTTGGTATCGATGGGAACCTTCGATTTGACCCATTTGATGAGCAACTCGTTTCGCTTTTGCGTGTCGGGACGCCAGCGGGCCTGTTCCCGGCTGCGGAGGTTGTAGTACGAGTTGGGGATGCCCATCCAGAACGGGCACGGATTGTTCGGGCTTGGAGCGAGGTAAACGGCCTCATGCGGACCCGCCCGCGGCGGTTCCGGAACCGTGATCCAGGCATGCCCGCGGGTGACGATGAGCGGTGCCGGCTTGAGCATCGTCTGTCGGCAGTAGCTCACGACAACGTCGTACCGCTTTGGGTAAGGGCTCAACGGCGGCGCGACCCACCAGTTGTACCATTGCTCGTGATGCTCGGCGCCATCGGGCTGCCGCAATTCGGTCACGACGTCACGGTAGAGCATTGGCATCGGCGTTTCCGCTCGCTGGTTGATTGGGCCGATGCTGTTCTGCGACGAGATGTCGACGGTGTTTTCCACGCCGTCGATCGCGGTGATCACCGCGTAGTAAGCGAGGCCGCTCTTTCCGACCGTGTGCCAATGGAATCCAGTACCCGGCGGTAACGGCGTGTCGGGTTCAAGCGTAACCCGCTTGAGGATCTCCCCCTTCTTCAAGTATCTCGGCCCGTGCTCGCCGTGGACGGCCCAGGGCACCCGCTCTTCAATGTAGACCGAACCGGGCTTCACCGAATAGAGCAGCTTGGCTTGGCCGATGTTGCCCGGCGTGATCGGCTGAGTGTGGCAGTAGACCCGGTAGCGGATTTCGCGGTCTCTTTCGATGGGCTCGATGCCTAACGGCGTGCAGTTGTGCACTTTGTCGACCATCTCACCCCAGCGGACTTCGGGGTTGCCGCCGGCGATGTCCCAGATCTCCTTCCAGGTGAGCAACACTTGGCCGGGGCGGTAGACGGCTTTCAAGTTGGCCACTTGCTGCGGCCGCGTTTTGAGCTTGCCTTCGTAAGCGATTTCGAGGAACGTCTTCTCCGGCTCAAAGCCCGAGAAGCTGTGGAGCGTAAGCTCCAGCGTCTCGTGCCCCGCTCCAACGGCTCCCGCCACGGCGTCGGTTGCGTTGAACCACAGGTCATACGGTGGCACCAGCTTCAGCGTCACGTCCCGGCCGCGGGTGTCCTTGGCCGTGACCTCATAACCCTCGCCGGTTAGGAACACGAGTCGCGAGCGGTAGATCTTTGTGCCTTTCGTGAGCGGGGCCAGCGATACGGCCATCTGCTTCGCCTGGCCTGCGGCTTCGTATGAGACACCTCTGTGTTGGACTCGCCCGTGGCTGCCCCAACGTTCGACAACCATTTCACCGGCGGCAGTCCTGGCGGCGATCACACAAAGCGAGATGAGTACTAATGCTTTCGTTTTCATGACGGTCTCCGGTGTCAAAGCCAACCTTCCTCAGCGTGTCACGTTGACCACGAGCCCACCTACACGGGCGGGATATTTCAGTCCTCGGATGGTTACGATGCCATGCTCATCGGCGGTTGCCTGGCCGGTTTGTGGCTCGGCGGTTTCGCCGTGGGTGCCGGGCAGCGGCGTTGCTTCCCAGCGGACACGCTGCCGCGGGCTGACCCGGAACCGCTGCAGGCGCCGCAAGGTCGTGTCGAACGTGCACTCGGGGCAGGTGATGGTCATCTCGAACCGATTCGGTTCGTCGGTCACGTTGGTCCACAAGAAACTCAGGTTCGTGTTTCCGCCCCCTTCACCCTCTTTATCTAGAGAGCAGTTCGAAAAGGCTGGGACGGCGGTGCTCCGCGAGACGTCGAGTCCGCGCCACAGGCCAGTCGACTTATCGGGCTTCACCGCTTCGAGCCGTCCACCCCAGGCCCAGTGGGCCACCAGCGGTTGGCCGGCCTTGTGCATCGCGCTGTAGAACCGTCCACGGCCCTTACCCCAACCTTCAACGCGGCCCCAACTCGGTCCGCGACAGGCGAACAACGGCAGGTCCTTGCCTTCCGCGGTGGCCTTCTCGACGAGCTTGTCCAGGTCTGCCCACGTCCAGTCGCCGCGGCCTTCAACATCCTTAATCTCCGGCGACTTTGGCCCCCAAGCGGCGGCAAACTTCCCGGCGGTCTCGGCGTTTAGCACGCCGCGGGGATCGAACCGCGTGATCAAAACGTACGAGAACGTCTCAGGGAAGTTCAGGGCCAGCGCCGCCGCACCGTCGGATCCCACGGCAATGATCCTGTCGTGATCGATGGGCAGCTCCTGCGTGGCCCAATCGAGGAAAGCCATGATCCGCTTCTGCGTATGATTGTCCACCGCGGCTGATTTGGGCGACCGTAGTGTGGTCCAAGCCTCATTAAACCCGTACCAACCGCTGGCCGGATAATCGTGCGGAGCGATCTGAACGCTCGCCCGTAGCAGCTTCTTCCCGGGTTGGGCGTACGAGTAGCCGTCGGGGTGAAAGTAAAGTTCGGTCGGTGCCTTGCCGCCGGTTTGCGGCGGGACTAGCACAGACCAGTTGAAATACACGTTCTGCTTTGGGGCGAGCGGTGGGCCGCACCACTGAACGTAGACCCAGCGCGTGCCCGAATAGTCAAAGTACGGCCCCCTTAGGCCCTTGCCCTGTCGGACCGGCACACCGGTACCGACACGTTCTTCAACCACACCGGTGGCGTTGCGGCCACTGAAATCGCGGAGGTTTTCTACACCGCGGCGGCAAGAGACCACGGCGTAGTGCTTTCGTCCCGAAGTCTTGGACTGATGCACGTACAGGCCGGTGCCGACCGGCAACTGGCCATGGCGCTCGTCGACGACGAACCGCGGCACGGGGTATCGGTCCATGCGCGGGTGGTTCATGGTCCAGCTATGCATG
>JAUWWA010000120.1 GCA_030617125.1 Pirellulales bacterium
AGATGATGAACGACTGCGGGCTGGACGTGGAGGCCCAGCACCACGAGGTCGGCACGGCCGGCCAGGCCGAGATCGACCTGCGTTTCGACAAGCTGGTCGAGATGTCCGACAAAATGATGATGTATAAGTACATCGTCAAGAACGTCGCTGCCCGGCACGGCAAGACGGTCACCTTCATGCCCAAGCCGCTCTTTGGCGACAACGGCTCGGGTATGCACACGCACATTTCGCTGTGGAAGGGCGACGAGCCGCTGTTCGCCGGCGACGGTTACGCGGGTCTGAGCGAGATGGCGATGTACGCCATCGGCGGTCTGCTGAAACACGCCCCGGCCGTTTGCGGCTTTGCGAACCCCACCACCAACAGCTACAAGCGTTTGGTGCCGGGTTTCGAGGCGCCGGTGAACTTGGCCTACTCGCAGCGGAACCGCTCGGCGTCGGTGCGAATCCCCATGTACAGTCCTAGCCCGAAGGCGAAGCGGCTGGAATTCCGCTGCCCCGATCCGAGCTGCAATCCGTACCTGGCTTTCTCGGCGATGCTGATGGCCGTGATCGACGGGATCCAGAACAAGATCGACCCGGGCGCGCCGCTCGACAAGGACATGTACGACCTGACGCCCGAGGAGCTTACCGGCGTGCCACAGACACCCGGCTCGCTGGAAGAGGCCTTGGCGGCGTTGCGGGCGGATCACGAGTTCCTGTTGCGCGGCGACGTCTTCACGCCCGACGTGATCGACACCTGGATCTGGTACAAGACCGAGAACGAGGTGGACGCGCTGCGGCTGCGGCCGCATCCGTACGAGTTCTGCATGTACTATGACATTTAGGGGCGAGGGGCTGGGGATTGGGGGCTGGGGACTGGGGGCTGGGGATTTGACTCTTCGCGTTCCATGCTCGCAAACGCCCGGGGACTGCGGTCCCCGGGATAATCGACACCGCCTATTGCGGGACTTCCGGTGACGCAGCTTCGGCGGGCTCTTCCAGCAGTGGGTCAAGCTCAAGAGCACTGGCGAGCACCTGTGTTCGGGGTAACGCCTGCTTGAGCCGCGCCACGCCCGCCGCTGAAACCCCTGAATCGTGCACGAGGTAAAGCTCTTTCAGGTTGGACAGCTTCTCGAGGTGCTTCAAGCCTTCGTCAGTGATTTGGCAACCTTCAAGATGTAGAGTTTCAAGGCTCGTCAAGCCCGCCAGGTGCGCGAGGCCGTCGTCCGTAAGGCGGGTACTATTTCTGACTGTCAGGTTCTTGATTGGCAGCCCTTCGAGCAACGCCATCTGACGATCAGTAATCGGCGGGGTACCCGACTCGAAGTACACTCGCTCCAAGTGGGGGAGTTCCTTCAGCAGCAGAAGGTGTTCGTCAGAAATCGCAGGGCCACCCCCGGAGTGGAAGGATACTGAAACGATCGTCCCGTGCTGACGGTTCACGTAAGCCCCGGCTTCCTCGAACCGTTCCACGATTCGCTGTTGTGCGCGAAACGTCTTGACGCGGCTGGTGAAGAGACTCAAGCCCACGGCGGCGATTAGCGTGACGAGCAACAGCGAGCGCAGGCTGAACTGAAACGGCGGGTTTTCCGCGATCTCGACCATCGCCTCGACGTCGACGTGCATTTTCAGCGCACACTGCGGGCACTTGATCGCGCCGATGGCGAACTCGCCCTGGTGACCGCAACGCGGGCAGATCAGTTCGATCCATGAGTATGCCTCTGGAATGACGGCCGGTTTCGGCCCGCCGCGAAGCTTGAAAAGGATCGGAATGGTCAGCGACGCGCATCCGTCGAGAATACCCAGCACTCCGGCCGCGCGTATCAACCATTCGTCGTCAATGTCCCAGACGATCATCACGGAAAGTTGGATCACCAGCCAGAAGATGCTCCCGTAGGCGATCCAGCTCACCCAGGCCAGTTTCCGCTCCAGTTGCGCCAGCGTGAGCAGGCTGGCTTGGGCGAGCGAGAAGGCGAACATCGCGAGGATGGCGGCAAGCTTGATCGTCCATTCGTCTTCGTAGGCCTCCAGCCAGATCACCCCGAGCAACACCAACATTCCCGCCGCGCAGGTCCCCAGGCCCGGCAGCGCCAGGACCTTCGAGCGCCTTTTTTCCAACGCCGTGAAACAGGCCATGGCGGTCATGCTGTAGAAGCACATCCCCAGCGTGGTCGCCAGAATCTTGATTTCCGTCTCGCCGAACCGGCCGAACACGAACGCGTAGATGCCCAGCAGTGCGCAGAGCACCAGCGCGCCGATGAGACTGTACAAGAGGATTCGTTTCAGAGACCAGCGTCCGGTCATGGTTTTCTCCTCAAGTGCGATGGTCGCCCGAAGGGCGAGACTCAACCGTTCGCTATCTTAAGCGAGGTTTTCGGTGCCATATAACGCCCGGCTGGTCGGAAGCCGAGATTGTCGGCATTTTGCGTCCCAGCCGCAAGGGGTGACGCCAATCGGGGTCGCCGCCTGCGAACGGCTTCGCTATAATGTGTGGCTTAGCAGCCCATTTGTTGAGAACCGCCCTAGAACACACACGGACCATGCGACAGACCCTCGTCACCAGCGCGTTGCCCTACGCCAACGGGCATATCCACATCGGCCACCTGGTCGAGTACCTCCAGACCGACATCTGGGTGCGATTCCAGAAGTTGCGGGGAAACCGGTGCATCTACATCTGTGCCGACGATACGCACGGCACGGCGATCATGATCCGCGCCCGCGAGGACGGCATCACCGAGGAGGAACTGATCGCCGAGATGCAGCGGGCCCACGTGCGCGACTTCGCCGGGTTCGATATCGAGTTCGACAACTACGGCAGCACCCACAGCGACGAGAACCGCCAACTGTGCGAGGAGATTTGGGCGTCGATCCGCCAGGCGGGGCTGGTTAGCGAGCAGGCGGTTACGCAGCTTTACGACGCCGACGCCGGCACGTTCCTGGCCGACCGTTTCGTCCAGGGCACGTGCCCGAAGTGCGGCGCGATCGAGCAGTATGGCGACAGTTGCGACCGCTGCGGCGCCCATTACAGCCCCGCCGAAGTGCTCAACCCCATAAGCACGCTCACCGGCGTCACGCCCGAGGTCCGCAGCGCCGATCACCTGTTCATCAACATCGAGCGGCTCCACGATTTCCTGCACGAGTGGACCCGAGGCGGCGAGCACTTGCAGCCGGAGATAGCCAACTATCTGGCGGGCCACTTCCTGCACGAGCCGCTTAAGGACTGGGACGTCTCGCGGCCGGCGCCGTATTTCGGGTTCGAGATTCCCGACAGCCCGGGCAACTACTGGTACGTCTGGTTCGACGCCCCGATCGGCTACATGGCCTCGACCATGGCCTGGTGCAACAAGCACGGCGAGAACTTCGACGACTGGTGGGCCTCTGAGGGAACCGAAATCCACCACTTCATCGGCAAGGACATCACCTACTTCCACACGCTCTTCTGGCCGGCCATGCTGAAGAGTTCGCGCTACAGCCTGCCGACGAAAATCCACATCCACGGCTTCCTCACCGTCGACGGCGAGAAGATGTCGAAGAGCAAGGGCACGTTCGTCCAGGCCTCGACGTACCTCGAGCACCTCGACCCGGCGTATCTGCGCTACTACTACGCCTCGAAACTCACGCCGCGGGTCGACGACCTCGACCTGAACCTCGACGAGTTCGCCGTGAAGGTCAACTCCGACATGGTCGGCAACGTGGTGAACCTGGCCAGCCGCACAGCCAAGTTCGCCGCCGCGACCACACTCGCCGACGCGTATCCCGACGACGCCGGGCTGTTCGCACAAGCCGCCAACGACGGCGATGCGATTGCCGAAGCGTACGAGGCGTGCGACTTCGCCCGGGCGATCCGGATCATCCTCGCGATGGCCGACCGCGCCAACCAGTTCATCGAACACAACGCGCCCTGGATCCTCGCCAAGGACACGGCCAAGGCCGATGAGCTTCGCGACGTGTGCACCATTGGGCTGAACCTGTTTCGGCAATTGGCGATCTACCTCGCGCCCGTGCTGCCGCGATTGGCCCGGCAAACCGGCGAACTGCACGGCAAGCCGATCGAGCACTGGGATGAATCGAAAACGCCGGTGCTCGGCGTGGCGGTGGGCAAGTTCGAGCACATGATGCGCCGCGTCGATCGCAAACGGGTCGACGCGATGATCGCCCAGAGCAAGGAAGATGAACCGGCCGAACCGGTGGCCGAATCGCCGGCCGCCGCGTTCGACGACGGCGGCGCGGCGCTCGAAGCCGAGCCGCTCGCCGAGACGTGCAGCTTCGACGATTTCCTCCGCGTCGATCTCCGCGTCGCCCGGGTAATCGCGGCCGAGGACGTCGCCGGGGCCAAAAAGCTGCTGAAACTCACCCTCGGCCTCGGCGGCGGCCACGAGCGGACCGTGCTGGCGGGCATCAAGGGCGTCTACCAGCCCAAAGAACTCGTCGGCCGGCTCGTCGTCTGCGTGGCCAACCTCGCGCCGCGGAAGATGAAGTTCGGCCAAAGCGAAGGCATGATCGTCGCCGCCGGCGGCGGCGACAAAGAAATCTTCCTCCTCGCCCCCGACGACGGCGCCAAGCCGGGCCAGCGAGTGCATTGATGTAGTGGGCGGTGGGCAGTGGGCAGTGGGCGGTGGGCAGAGGGTAGTGATGAGTGGTCAGTGGTCGCGTGTCAGTCCCGAAGGGACGGGAGTTAGTAGCAAGGGGCGTAAGCCCCTGGGACGGGAACCGGCAAGCGAGCAAGAGCCCCGAAGGGGGCGGCAGAAGCGGCTTTATCTCTCAAGCGATGTTTGGCCGGGGGGTACTGCTCCGATAACAGATCGCAGCGCGACTCCCCGGGGCCATCTGGACTATTGCAGTATGGCGACTTGCGCACTAGAATCACCGGCATCGCGAGGAACGTTATTGGGCAGCAACCCGCCTCGTTCGCATTCTCGGGTTGCTGAATAAACACTAGTTAAGCGGCGAATGTGACTGCTACAGTCACCTTCATGGGGTACAAGCAATGAGTGCCACCTCTCAGTGCATGTGGGCGGCTCAGATTGGAGCAATAATCGCTCTCATTTTTGCGGCCTCGCAGGGCAACGCAACGGTTCATTCTAATGGCCTACATGTCCAACTCTTGGCCTATGAAAGCATTGGCTTCACGATGGTTGGAGTATGCTTGGTGTCCTGCATTAGTGCCACCGTTTCCTTAAATCGGGTCGTCGCACTCTGGAACAAACACGACGCGGTTCTATTCTTCTTAAGCTCTATTGTGGTCTGGCTCTCCGCGTCTTCCTATGCCAACGCTCCCGCGGGGTTCAGCATCAGCGGTGCGAGCGCCGAGTGTGTAAGTTGGCCAGCTACACTGTGGCTTCTGCTCCTGTTTTGGGTGTTCACAATATCGGCATGCCGTTCCAGAAAAACCCCACTTAACCAGTCGATGGACCCGAGCGGGAATGGCGGTCGGGTCTTAGAATGAAGTCAAGGTGACTCGGCGCCATTCCCGCCGGGTCATCTCGGTCGTTACGCTCGCCCTTGTCCCATCTACTCACACGTTTCCTCGGATGCTTCAAAAAATCACCCATTCCCAGGGCGCGCTGGGCGCCAGTGCTGGCTTGCCCAGCAGTGCCGTGGTGTCGTGGCCGAAATGCTGTGCTGACTGGCGGATCATCCGCCGATGCAATTCGCCCACCATTCTTGAGAGTGTCCGAGCGGCTTTCAAGGGGCCCCGAGAGGGAGTCGGTGGGAAATGGAAGTCGCCTCTGTCGCCCCTTCGGGGCTCGAACGCGGAGGGTTCTCCATCACATCCAGGGGCTGACGCCCCTGGCTACTGGCTGTCGCCCCTTCGGGACTGACGCCAGACACCTGAGATCTGACACCTCAATGGCACTTACATTTTCGTAAGTAGCGAAGTGCCAACGACTAAGCAACGCTATCGCTGCAACGCTAGCAACGCCCGATACGACGCGTGTTGGACACAGCCCTTAGCCTTGGCAACGAAGACGATTGAAAACCTCTCTAAACGGTAACTCAACACAAATGCTGCCAATGCTATGACAGCACTGTTAAAGTGTTGTTTGCCATCGACTTGGGAAAATGTAAGTGCCATTGATCTGACACCTGATAACTGACCGCTGACACCTGCTCGCTGGCCACTTGCGTTTCGGTCCATTCGCGGCCTTTACAATTGCGGCAAGACAATGCACATTTGTGTGTGCGAGATCCGACCAAGACGGGCGAACTTGGTCCAAGGCCGTATGTCGGATCCATCGAAGGAGCATTGTTTTCGAGGATGCCGGACTCAACACTTGACATCGGTCGTGTCTTGCGGGAGACGTTCGTCGCCCGGGCGGAA
>JAUWWA010000355.1 GCA_030617125.1 Pirellulales bacterium
GCCACAGAAGTTGCTCCGCCTCGCCGTTGACGACGGTCGCCCCGAGGGAGTCGAACGCCTCGGGGATCGTCGAGGCCGCCAGGCCGACGACGATTGCGCGGGCGCCGGGGTTTTCGGCCAACGCCCGGCGAATTGCCTGTCGCTCCATGTGCAGCGTGATCAACGAAGGGCAGAAGACGTAGAGGTCGGCCCCGCTCGGGACGTGGTCTTCGGCGTATTCCACGTGGTGTCCCAGCCGGTGGAAAATGGCCGCCAGGTGGGCCAGCAGCAGCGCTACCGGCCGATGGTCGCGGGTGTAGAAGCGGCGGATGATCTTGCCGCGGATGCCCCCGTGGCCGGGATACTGCCCCACGCCGAACCCTCCGGCGAAATCCTTCGAGACCCCCAGCTTCCGTGTATCCCATAAGACGACGTGCATCGGTACTGATTCCTTAACCGGCTTTGCGGTATCGCGGCAGCTTGATCGTCGAAACATCCGGCGGCTGCCGTTGATCGTTTTGTTCGGGATGTTGTATGGAATCGTGCCGGCGGCTAACCACGCGCATCTTCCCGCCGGGGAACATCCGATAAGTAATGCCGCGCCAATGTATATGGTTGCCGAAAAGTGAACTGATCATCCCAACCCAGGCGATCATAGCCGCCAGCGGGCCGGCGAGAATGTCGAAGCGTGCGGCGCCGCGCAAGGCATGCCGCCGCTCGGGAAAGTACGTGCCGAGCAGCGCCTGCCGCATGCGGCCGCGCTGTACGGAAAGCAGATAGAGTGCCGCGCACACGCCAAGCACGAGCCACGCCGGCGGCGTACTGTATATCATGCTTGTCGCCAGGGCCGCGACGCTCCCCAGCCACACCAGGTTCGGCACCGACGCTACGGCAAGCGCGAACGCCCACCAGACCGGCGTGTAGAAGCGTCCGACGAGGTACTGCCGGCGGATGAACGCGAACATCTCTCGCGGTGAACCGTCCAGCGGAGAGGCGACCACGCAGGCCGGCTCGAACCGCACCGTGAGCCGTGCCCGGCGCAACTGCCGGCTGGCCACCAGGTCGTCGCTGAGCGTGCCTTCCCATGCCGCGTGCAGGCCGATGGCGTCGAACGCCTCGCGGCGGATTCCCCAACTGCCGCCCCAGATCAGGTAGTGGCTTTTCCGGCCCAACAGCGCCATGACGCCACAGTTAATGCTGGAGAGGATGTAGTTGGCCGTCGTGTTTCGCATGGGCACGAACCAGCGGTAGCCGGTCACGGCGGCGACGCCTTCCGAGTTCAACAGTCCGGCCAACGTGCGGAGCCATTCGGGGCGAGGCCCGGCGTCGGAATCGACGAACGCCAGGTACTTTACGTGCGGCGGCACGTCGGCCGTCGCCACGCGGAGGTTGTGGACCTTCTGGCCGGTGTCGGTCGCCGCGTGCGCCACCACCATCTGAGAAGACACCTCGGGATGGGCCGCCGCTGCCCGACCGATCACCTCGCAGGCCGGGTCGTCGGCGCTGTCGACGATGAACGTCACGTCGTAGTCGTTGTAGTCCTGGCGCAGCAGGGCGTGGAGGTTCGCTTCCAGGCCGACGTCGACGCCCTTGCACGGCGCGAATACCGCCACGTGACCAGTCGGCCGGCTCCGGCCGAGGTTCGCCATGCGGCTTCGGCCGTAACGGCGGTGCTCCCAAGTCTGCAATGCTAGCAGTAATCCCTGGAGCAGCGCCAAAACGGCCAGAACAAGATAAGCGGCCAAGAGATACGATTCCATGCTTCCGCCGGGGCTGACTTCCAGAGTGCGGGCAGATACGGTCGGCCGGCGCGCACCGCGACCGAGCCGGCGGATACTAGCTACTGGGCTCCGGCAAGGTCAAGGCCAACTTGCCCCGCTCTTCGGGCTACACGACTGCGGAACCCTGAGAAACCGCGACGAGACTCGCCACATAGTCAACCCTACGCCCCCGTGGACGGCCGAGAAAGCCGACACGCTGAAACCCGAGATCAGAATTCGGGCGTAGGCCCCTGAATTCCATAAACGGCAGACCGATAGCCGAGCTAAACGGGGAAGGTCTTACCATCCTGCCCTTCCGGGCGACGATCATAATTCCCCGGAGCGAAGCGGCATGATGACCAGACAAAAAAATGGCCGCCCAGGGTGGCCGTGTGAAACCGAACCGGGCGGCCGCGTTCAGGCGTCCGACGACAACGAGCCGCAGGACAAATCTGACTTAAAGTAGCAGCAGTCACTACAACCTCTAAGAGGTCGCAACATGATCTATTATAACGCAAAGGTGGGCGAAGCAAAAGCCCCAGTTTTCTACGTGCCCACGGACCTCAACCCCGCCGTCATCCCGAGAGGGCAGCGCCAATACGCCGCGTGGTTTCTCACCTTGGTCCATTGGAAGTGGCTCTGCTGGAAAGCGAACGAGCAGGGGTTCGTCAACCTCAAGCACGACTACCTGACGCGCATCGTTCCCCGAGAGGTCTGGGTCGGGTTGTGGCGACGGCTGGAGGCGCTCCAGGTGATCGAGACCGACGGCCGCATCCAGCCCGGCCACAAGTGCCGGGGCTACCGAATCATGCCCGCCTATCAGAAGACACGGCGGATAGAATGCAGCAACAAATCGTTGGCCCGCAGAATCCAAGAGATCTACGCATCGGAGAATGTGCCCCTGCTGCCGGTCCACCGCTGGCTCGCCGGCAAGCTCAAGCTCGTGGAAGTCGACACGGCCCTGGCCGGAAGGATCATCGCGAGAATGCAGCCGGATGAAACAAGCAAGATGTCGATCGAGGACTACCGCGTGCAAATGACCGAGACGTGCGGCAGGATCGCCAACCGAGATCATTGGTTCGTGTGCGACCGTTTCGGCAGGGTCCATACGCCGATCACGTCGCTGGCGAAACCGTTGCGACCGTGCTTGAGGGTGGACGGGAAACCGTTGGTGGGACTCGACTTGGCCAACAGCCAACCCCTCATTGCCGGCATGGTCGCCCGTGAGTTCTATCGAAACGGAAGAGCACCGGCGCGGCTGCGGGATCGACGGTTCAAGCCGAGGGCGAACCCGTACCACCGTAGACGGCCGCGGCCGAGCCGGCCGGACGAGGGACGGTCGGACCTGGAGCGGTACGTCGAGGTGTGCGAGGCCGGGCAGTTGTACGAGTCGCTGATGAAGCCCGGCGAAGACCGCGACAAGTTCAAGCGGCAGTTCCTCACGATGATGTACGGTCGCAACGACCACTGGGGCAACCGCCTGAAGGACCGCTACCCGTCGATCGCCGACATGCTCCGCGAGATCAAGCGCCGCGACTACAGGCACGCCGCCCACCTGATGCAGAACGTCGAGGCGACGATCTTCATCCACATCGTCGC
>JAUWWA010000299.1 GCA_030617125.1 Pirellulales bacterium
CGACCACCGATCGCGGCTCTAGGAGCCCTTGAGGGGCCAGGCGTCCAGCCACCGCGTGCCGCTCGGCGTCAAGCCGAACTCATCGCGCAGCCGCTTCTGCATGTCGGGCATGTGACCGGCGCCGTAGAAGATGGCGATCTTCTTCTTGCCGGCGGCGATCTGCTTGCGCAACACCGTTAGGGCAACCTTGTTTCGCTCGGTGATGATCGTCGAGCCGTTCGGTCCGTTGATCGCCAGCAGTGACCCGCCCATCTGCTCGAATTGTCCGGCGAGGACCCGTTTCAATGCCATGGCCCGGTCCTTGTCGAACAGCGCCAGCAGCAATTGGGCGTCGGTAGCGTTTCCCTGGCCGTGCTGTTGGGCCATGGCGTATCCCATCATCCGCAGGAATGTTCCCAGCATGCTTTCGCCACGGCGTTGCATCGACGCGGCAAACTCCTTCGGCGACATGTCGGCATGGACCAGGTTATCTCGCGTGTAGTCGACAACGTCGAGCTGAAACTCCAACTCCAACATGCGCTTCACGCCGTTTTGCAGAAACGACACGGGGCTTTCGTTCCTTCCGGCGCCGCCCTTGGGAACCCTGGTGCCTTCCGGCGCCACCAGTTCGTAGAGGACGACGTCGTACTTGGCGAACTCGCGATTAAGCTTCTCGAAGTAGCCCTTCTCGGCGACGTGCACCGCCGCCACCAGGTCGACGATGGGACCTTTCCGGGCACGGCCTTTGGGTACGCAACGGACAATGGCGGCCTGCAGTGCAAGGGGTCGCCCGTCGGCGTCGCGCAACACACGCAGGAATTCGCTTTTCGATGCTTCCGGCTTCGCCGTTTTCTCTTGCGGCGTACGGGCCGGTGGCCCAGCCACGGCCGCCGCTACGGTCGCCATGAGCACGAGGCACGCCGGCGGCAATATCCTGTGAGCATTCATCGGGTCGGTTGCGTTCAGCAGCTTGGTCGAATCGGCAGGTCTGAAGCCTACGCAAGTATACGCTTTTGCGTCGGTGCGGGAAATGGAGCCGATTGGCCGGGCGGCTCCCGTTTCTTTGCCACCGACGAAAAGTATCCGGCGCCCCGATAACCCCTCGGCCGGGCTACTGGCTGGTGCACCCTGAGGTGGTGTCAAGGCGCCTAATATCCGTCAGCCGAGCCGAAATCGGGTCAAAATCGAGGCGAAACGGCCCCTCGACCGCGGGCCGCGGAGGAAAATGCTTGACGTTTTCGCCGCGTTCGATCATGATAAACTAGTCAAGCTAAATAGATTAGGGGATGCGTTTAGTGTCTTCCGAAGTCTCGGTTTTCCCGTTCTGCGGAAACCCATCTGGTTGACAAAGTTGTAGTTATTGGTTCTGATACAAGGACACAAGGTGGAGTATCGCTCCCGGTTTGGCAAGGCAACCGAGCGGGCGCGACTCCCGTTGTGAGGCACGGAACAATGAGAAGAGCGGCCCGGGAGTTCCGGCACGTCGGCGGGGATCATCCTCTTGGGCATCCCTATCGCACGACTCAATCGAGAAGTGCGAGTTCTCTTTTTCCTTCTGGCGGCGGGCCGAATCGATCCCGACCACGGGCAGTCTGTTTCCGGATTACGGAAATCAACAACGAGGAATAATGATGAAGTCTCTGTTTCGACTACCTAAGCTGCGACGGCTTGCGTCGACCATGGAGAACGTTTGTGCCGGTCTCTCGCGCGGCTCGAGCCGAACCAACGGCGGGCGCGCTTTGCGGCGCTTGTTGATCGATCCCCTGGAGCAGCGGCACCTGCTGAGCCTTGCGCCGATGGACGTGGACGCCACGTTGGTCAACCAAACGATCTCCGACAACCAATTCACGATTGCCGGTCAGTCGCTTGCGGCGGATCACGACGGCGACTTCGTGGTCACCTGGACCCGATACGACGAGGTGGTCGATGCGTTGGGTGATCCGATCATCGACCCGTCGACCGGGTTGCCGATGACCGACGCCAACATCTACGCCCGCTATTTCACCGATGAAGTGCAGCGGCTGACGCTTCCCGAGGAGGTACTCGACGACAACCTGGTCGGCGTGTACGGCAACTTCGCATTGACCTACGGTGCCAACGAGATCCAGAAGCTGGAGATCACCGCCACCTACGAACCGTTCACGTCTTTCCAGAGCAACCTCATCGGGACGTTTACGCTGGGGTTCGACCTCAACGGCGATACGATTATCGGCCCTGGGGAAACGACCTTCATCTCCTTCGACGAGACCGACCCGCTGGAGGACATCGCGGCGGACATTGAGGTGGCGTTGCAGGGGCTGGGTGGCGCGTTGGCCGACGTGACGGTGCAGGCGATCGACCCGCACGAGTACCTGATCCATTTCGGCGCGACCTCGGCCGGTTTGGACCAGCCGCAAATCACCGTGGAGAACTTCACGTTCAGCAGCGGCTTTTTTCCGTCGGTGGTCACGTCGACGGTTCGCGAGCCGTTCGAGATTGCCGACATTCCGGTCTCGCCGGACGATCCGGCGCTGACGGCATTCGCAATCGAGCAATACTTTTTGCCCCAGACCATCAGCGACTTCGACATCGGTCCGGTCCTTTTCGTGCCGACCATCGGTCCCGACACGCTGCGGACCTCGGCGCCGGAGGTGTCGGTCGTGCCCGTCAGCACCCCGGACGACCCTCTAGGGCTGAGGCACTTTGACATCACGTTCGTGGGCGACTCGGGCAAGGAGGACCAGCCTCTGCTGGTAGTTACGGCGGTCGAAGACGAGTTCGGCAACGACCTGATGGGATCGCCGGAGATCAACGTAGTAACGCTCAAGGAGCCGAGTCCCGAGTTCCGCGTCAACGAGCCTGAGCCGGACAATCCTTTTACGCCGCTGCCGGACAGGCTTGACCAAACGGCACCGGCGGTGGCCATGGACGCCGACGGCGATTTCGTGATCACCTGGCAGGGCGAGGTGTCTGATTTAGTGGATTTCGGTAGTAAGGAGGATATTTTCGCCCGGCGATTTTCGCCGGTGGGATTGGTGGACCCGGCCGACGTCTCATATTTCGCCGACATGGATGCCGACGGCGTGGCCGAGACGCCGATTCAGGGGGTGCGGGCGTTGGAAGTGCCCGATCAGGACGGCCTGTTCCGCGTCGACGACTACACGTTCCGCGTGAACACCTTCACTACCGAGGTCCAATCAAGGCCGGCCGTCGGCATGGACGACGGTGGCAATTTCGTCATCGCTTGGGAAAACTACGGCCAGGACATCAGCCACTTCAACGGTGTCGTCGCTCAACAATTCAATCGCAACGGGGAGCGTGAGGGCAGCGATTTCCTGGTCAACGCCCCCAACACACAGGAGCAGGTCGATCCTTACGTCGCACTCAGCCACGACGGGAACTTTGTGGTCACCTGGACGGAGACCTGGCCCGGTTTCGCCCCCGCGTTGGCAAAAGTGTATGATCCGCAGGGACAGGTGCTGATCCCTCAGTTCGGCTTGGGAGTGGCCGCTTTCGAGACAACTGCCACCTGCGATTCCGCAAACAACTTCCTGATCGCCTGGCATCACGTGACATTGGGCGACTTGGATAATGATAACATCGGAGCGACCTCCAGCGGCGTCCGCGCCCGAATGTACGAACTCTACGATGCCAGTGGCAACGTCAGCGGGGCCGTCATCCGCGAGACCTTCCGGGCCAACAGCGCCACGGTCGGTGACCCCACGGCTGCGACGACCTGGCCGTTAGAGCAGGCTGGCCCCCAGGCCGGCGTCGATGCGGACGGAGACCTGGTGATCACCTACGATGGTTACGGCCCCGACATCGAGCAG
>JAUWWA010000387.1 GCA_030617125.1 Pirellulales bacterium
GCCGACTACCTCATCCTGTCGGCCGGCGTGGACAACGTGGACAAGCTCGATAAGGCCGCCGGGCCGTGGATGCAACTCCTCCGGCAGCGGTTCGATCGGTTGTCCGAGATAGTCAAGGTCACCACGACCGAACCACCGCTTGCGTCGAGTCCGCCCACCGGACGGCGTCGGTGGCGTCTCGACAGCACCATCGAGCAGTCCCGAAAGCTGGCCGCCGCGGGCAAGGGACGTATCCCGCCGCACCTGGCAGCCGTCCCGCGCGACCGCGCCGCGCGACGTCAGTACTCCTTCTCACGACTTTCCGACGACGAAAAAGGGGACGCGCCGCTTTTTGGCGCACCCGGCGCCGATACGTCAGATATCGCTGACGAGCAAGAAAGTGGCATGTCCCGTTGTTCACTGGGGACGTTGGTTCACGCCGTGCTGGCGGAGATCGACTTCGCCACCCCGGGCGACTTCTCGGAACTGGTTGAACGCCACGCGCGGCGGCAGCTCCTCGATACCGACGGCGGACTGACCGAGCCGATTCGGCTGATTGAGCAGTTCCTTGCGTCGCCTCGAGCGGCCGAGATCGCCGCGGCGGCGACGGTTTACCCGGAGTTGGAGTTCCTGCTCGCGTGGCCGCCCGGCTGCAAGGATCCCGACGCGCGGTACCTGCAAGGCTTTATCGACTGCATCTACCAGGACGCCGCCGGCGAGTGGCGCCTGCTCGACTACAAGACCAATCGCGTGGACGAGCGGAACCTCGGGGCGGTCGCGGTCCAGTACGAGATGCAGATGCTCGTTTACGCGCTGGCGACCGAGCGGATTCTCGGCCGGCCACCGGTCGAACTGGTGCTGCACTTCCTCCGGCCGGGCCTGGAGCATCGTTTCCCCTGGGACGACACCGCCCGCCGCCGCGTGGTCGACATTGTCAACCTGGCCATCGAGCGTCAAGTCGATTCCTGAATTGCGCCTGCTTGCCAATTTCAGTAGTCTCCAATGCAACTGCCGCATATGGTTGACCGACGCCGACACTTGAGCAACAATCGTAATTGGGTGACTGTCGCGATTGCACGTTGGATACAGTCGGGGAACTCCCATGCCGACACTCGTAGCTGAAGAACAACGGGATTTTGCGGTCGAGACCATCCGGAAGCTCCGCGAGGCGGGCTTCGAGGCGTATTGGGCCGGCGGGTGTGTGCGCGACCGGCTGCTCGGCAACACGCCGAAGGACTACGACGTCGCCACCAACGCGACGCCGCCGCAGATTCGCCGGCTGTTCGGCCACCGGCGGACCTTGGCCGTCGGCGCCGCGTTCGGCGTGATCAACGTCCTGGGGCCGAAAGGCGCCGGCCAGGTCGAGGTGACCACCTTCCGCCGCGACGCCGCCTACAGCGACGGCCGCCACCCCGACAGCGTCACCTTCGGCTCGCCCAAAGACGACGCCTCGCGGCGCGATTTCACGATCAACGGCCTGTTCTACGATCCCGTCGAAGATAAGGTGATCGACTTCGTCGGTGGGCAAGACGACCTGCGGCAAGGCGTGATCCGGGCGATCGGCCCACCGCGCGAACGCTTCGCCGAAGACAAGCTTCGGATGCTCCGCGCGGTGCGGTTCTCGGCGACTTTTGGTTTCGAGTTCGAAGCTGAAACGCTGCGTGCCGTCCGCGAGATGGCCCGGGAAGTCGCGGTCGTCAGCCCCGAGCGGATCGCGATAGAGATGCGCCGCATGCTCGTCGAGCCGGGTCGGGCCAAGGCGGTCCGGCTGCTCGTCCACACCAGCTTGGCCACGTTCATCCTGCCGGAACTCATCGCCACCGAGCAGTTCGAACCGATCCTCGCGGTGCTCGACCGGCTCAAAGAGCCGGGCTTCCCGCTCGCGCTGGGCACGCTGCTCTACAAACTGGTCGATACGGCCGGCGCCAGACAGGTGTGCAGCCGATGGCGATTATCGAACGACGAGACTGATCGTGTTTGCCGGCTGGTCGGCCATTTCGCCGTGCTGGGCGACGCCCGCGTGATGCGATGGTCCACGCTTCAGCCGATCCTGGTCGCCGAGGGGATCGACGATTTGCTGGCGTTGCGCGAAGCCGCTTCACCCGGCTGCGAAGAAGTCGTTTATTGCCGAGCGCTGCTCGAGCAATCGCGCGACGTGCTCGACCCGGCGCCGCTTATCACCGGCGATGATTTGTTGGCGCATGGCATCCCAATGGGCCCGCGGTATCGGCACTTGCTTTGGCGGGCGCGCGCAGCCCAGTTGGACGAGGAAATCCAGACGAAAGACGAGGCACTGGCACTGGTCGATCAGTTGTTGCAGGAGGTTTAGCCGCCGCCGGCACGGCGGCGCAACTACCCGGCGTGGATGCCGAGGCTAAACGGTACCTTGTGAAAGAAAACATGAAAGCTACCCGCCATGGACAAGAAAACGAAAAAGAAGCTCCAAACGCTCCATCAGCGGATTCAGAAGCTCCGCGGCCAACTGGCCGGCGCCAAGCAACAGATGGACGATCCCAACGAACTCCGCGACCTCCAAGACCAACTCGCTAAGGCCGAAGCGGAATTGGCGAAGTTCAAGGAAGCCTGAAAAGTGCGGGCAACACACCACAGAGGGCACCGAGGTGGTAGACCTCCGTGGCAAATTGAGGGTTGGCGGATCAACACCGCGTGAACAAGCTCCCCGCCACGTCGTATCCGACCGTGAAGATGGCGGCGTCGACGATCAAGTGGCTCAGCCAGGGGCCGAGGAGCGAGCCGCTGCGATGGTAGATCCACGCCCAGATCGCTCCTCCGGCCGCCACCGCCAGGCAAAACAGCATCGTCAGCCACGAGAACCAGCCGAAATACAGCCCCACGACGATCACGTGATGGGCCATGAATGCCAGGCTCGATACCGCGATCGCCGCCCATAGCGGCATGAACCGACGAAGCTGGCCGAAGACGAACCAGCGGTAGTAATACTCCTCGAGGAACGAATGGCCCAAGGCGTAAAACACGCCCAACGCGATGTATTTCGCCGGGCTGTCGATGCCGAACCTGGTTACCTTCTCCCGGATCGCCTCGCCGGGCACCGCGAAGTAGCCGC
>JAUWWA010000151.1 GCA_030617125.1 Pirellulales bacterium
AACTCGGGCTGTGGACGGTTTTATTTATTACCCCCCCCCCCCCTCGGGGTGTGGGGCGGGGGGTGCGGCCGCCATGGCTCGTACGCAAACATCGCGGTTTTTTCGCCGAATAGCCCTCACCCTAACCCTCTCCCAGAGGGAGAGGGGACTCGCATCGTCAGTGCTAAAACACGTTCCTAAAGCATGATACCTGGTGCGCATCGCCTTCCAGACGCGGCGGCTTTTCCCGGCAAACCGCTTCGGCAATCGGGCAGCGATCGGCAAACGGGCAGCCGGTGTACTCGCGCTCCGGCGAGGGCACTTCCCCACGTAACACCGTCCGGCGTCGCTTGCGCTCTTCTTGCGGGTCGGGGATCGGAACCGCCGAGAGCAACGCCTGGGTGTACGGGTGCTTGGGATTGCGGTAGAGCGTCTCGGTTTCGGCCACCTCGACCAGCCGGCCAAGGTACATCACGCCGATCCGGTCGGAGATGTGCCGCACCACCGAGAGGTCGTGGGCGATGAACACGTAGGACAGGCCGAGTTGCCCTTTCAACTCCATCAGCAGGTTGATCACCTGGGCCTGGATCGAAACGTCCAACGCCGAGACCGGCTCGTCGCAGAAGATCAGTTCCGGCTGCACGGCCAGGGCCCGAGCGATCCCGATCCGCTGCCGCTGCCCGCCGGAAAACTCGTGCGGATAGCGGTTCATAAACCGCGGATTCAACCCGACCATGTCCAGCAGCCGCATCACTTCGAGCTTGCGGCGCCGAGCCGGGTGCAGGGCAAAGATTTTCATCGGCTCGGCGATAATCCGCCCGACGTTCATTCGCGGATTGAGCGAGGCGAAGGGGTCCTGGAAAATCATTTGCAGTTGGCGGCGGTACGATCGCATGCGGCGCTGGTCGAGGGCGTCGATCCGCCGGCCCGCCCACAACACCTCGCCGCCGGTGGGCCGCACGAGGTTCAGCACCGCCCGGGCGGTCGTCGACTTGCCGCAGCCCGACTCGCCGACCAGGCCGAACGTCTCGCGCGGCCGAACGGTGAAACTCACACCGTCGACCGCGCGGATCGCGCCGCGCCTGCGGTGCAACAGCCCGCCGCGGATGACGGGAAAATGGACTTTCAAGTCGCGGACGACGAGTTCGCTCATGTTCGGTTCCGCTATAGTTTGGAAAGCGCGCCGCCGTACCGGCGGCTGCTAAACGACATCGACAAAACACGCCTTTCGATGCCCGGCTTCGCCCTCAAGCGGCGGCCGTCGCCGGGCACACTGCTCGACGGCAAAGCGGCAACGCGGCCGGAAGGCGCAGCCGGGCGGAAGGTGGATTAAATCCGGCGGCTGGCCCTCGATCGGCGTCAACGCCGTGCCCGCCGCTTCGTCCAACCGCGGAATCGATTGCAGCAGCCCCAAGGTGTAAGGGTGTTGCGGCCGCCGGAAGAGTTCCTCGCACGGGGCCTCTTCGACGAACCGCCCGGCGTACATCACGACCACGCGACGACACGTCCCGGCGATCACGCCCAAGTCGTGCGTAATCAGGATGACGGCCGTGCCTTCTTCCTGCTGAAGCTTCTTCATCAGTTCGAGAATCTGGGCCTGGATAGTCACGTCGAGTGCGGTGGTCGGCTCGTCGGCGATCAGCACCTCGGGCTTGCACGCGAGCGCCATGGCGATCATCACCCGCTGACGCATGCCGCCGGAGAGTTGATGCGGATAGTCGAACACGCGGTGATCCGGCGAGGGAATGCCGACGCGGTCGAGCATCTCGATCGCGTGCCGAAGCGCCTCTCGGTGCGAGTGGCGAAGGTGCAGTCGAGTGACCTCGGTCATCTGTTGGGCGACGGTCAAGAACGGGTTGAGCGAGGTCATCGGGTCCTGAAAGATCATCGCGATGCGATGCCCGCGAATCGCCGCCAGTTGCCGCCGGCCCATTCTTAGCAGGTCGTCGCCGTGGAATCGCGCCTTACCGTCGACGACGCGGCCGGGCGGTTGCGGCACCAGTCCCATGACGGCCAGGTTGGTGACCGACTTGCCGGAGCCCGACTCGCCGACGATGCCCAAGGTTTCGCCGGGCGCCACGGCGAACGACACGCCGTCGACCGCGCGGACTAGCCCGTCGTCGGTCTTGAACTGCACTTTCAGGTTTTCGACTTCAAGTAGCATTTCGCCGCCAAGGTGCATTTCTTATCCGGGGATTGAATGCCGACTATTGGTTTTTCAGTCTCGGGTCCAGCGCATCGCGCAGTCCGTCACCGAGGAAGTTCAGCGCACAAAGTGTCAGTCCCAGCGCCAGGCCCGGGAAGACGACCAGCCACCAATAGATCCGCACGGCGGTGATCGCCTGCACGCCCTCGTTGGCCAGCAGGCCCCAGGAGACGTCGGGCGGCTCGACGCCGAGGCCGAGGAACGACAAAAACGCCTCGAACAGCATGACCCGCGGGATGGTCAACGTCAAATACACGATGACCACGCTTAGCAGGTTGGGGACGACGTGGCCGAAGATGATTCGCACCCGGCCGGCGCCGATGGTTCGCGCGGCCTCGACAAACTGCTCGTTCTTCAACGAGATCACCTGGCCGCGGACCACCCGGGCCATCGTCAGCCAGTAGATCGCGCCGACGACGACGAAGAATATCACGATGCGGTTGATGCCGTGCTCTTCGAGCGGCTCTTTGATCCCCTCGGCACCGAGGATGGTAATCAGAAAAATGACGACGAAGATGAAAGGGATGGAGTAGAGCACGTCGACGATGCGCATCATGAGGTTGTCGATTCGCCCGCCGAGATAGCCGGCAATCGCGCCGTAGGAGACGCCGATCACCAGCGAGACGAGCGTGGCGACGACGCCGACGGCCAGCGAGATCCGCGCGCCCCAGAAGAGCCGCGAAAGGATATCGCGGCCGAGGCGGTCGGCGCCGCAGATCGACGCGACCGACCACTTGCCGAAGATCGCAATCCGCAGCCGCAGCAAGGCATTGCCCAGCGGGCCCAACTCGCCGAAACCTTCGCCGAGCGGGTCCCGCCGATTCTCGTCGTTCTCGCCGGGCAGCGGCAAAGACGGCTCGACAAGCGGCCAGGCGACCGGGGGGACAAACTGCCGCGAGGTGTCGACCAGCCGCGGCGGCCTCAGCGGCAACAGCGGCGTCAGCACGGCCAACACGCCCAGCACCACCAGCAACCACAACGAAAGCATGGCCACGCGATTGCGGCGGAGCCGTCGCCAGGCATCCCGGCCCAACGAGACGCCCTTGATTGTCCGGGCTTCGTCGAGCAACACGGCGTAGCGCTTTAGTTCAGATCGATTAGCAGGTGACGGCATTCGCTTACAATCATGGGAGAGGGAAAAGGGGGAAACGCTTTTCACTCCAACTTGACCCGCGGATCAAGGTACGTGTACGAAATATCGACCAGCATGTTCATCGTATACAGCAGTGTGGTGTAGATCAGCACCAGGCCCATCGCCAGCGTGTAATCGCGCCCGGTGGCGGCCTGAATGAAATGGGCGCCGAGCCCCGGGATGGCGAAAATCTGCTCGACGACCAGCGAGCCGGTCAGGATGCCGGCGATCGCCGGGCCGAGGAACGAGACCACCGGCAGCATGGCCCCCTTCAAGGCGTGCCGCAGAATGACCGTCCGCGTGGCGAGCCCCTTGGCGTACGCCGTGCGGATGTAGTCTTGCGAGAGCACGTCGAGCATGCCGGTTCGCGTCAGCCGGGCGACATACGCTGCAAACGGGGCGCCGAGGCAGAAGCCCGGAAGGATCAAGTGTCGCAGCGTCCCCCAGCCGGCGGCCGGAAACACCGGTACGAGGAACACAAACAGGATGATCATGATCCCGGCGATGACAAAGTTCGGCAGCGCGATCCCGACGGTCGCCAGGAGCATCAGCGAGAAATCAATCAGCGTCTGCCGCCGCACGGCCGAGACGATGCCGGCCACCAACCCCAGCGACAACGCAAAGCCGAGGGCCACAATCCCCAGCGAGGCAGAAATCGGGAATCCCTGCGCGATGATCTCGCCGACGCGAAAGTCGGCCAGCCGGAAACTGTAGCCCAGGTCGAGCCGGGCGACGTTGCCCAGTTCGCGGAGGTACTGCCGGTAGATCGGCTCGTCGAGGTGGTAGCGTTGCTTGAGGTTTTGCTCGATCTCCGGGGCCAGGGCGCGTTCCTGATCCAGCGGCCCGCCCGGCACGGCCCGCATCAGGAAGAAGCTCGCCGTGAACACCACCCAAAGCGTGATTGCCATCCAGGCGAGGCGTTTGAGGATGAAGCCGATCACGGCGGGGCCTCCTTCTCAAGCTTCTTGATCCAAATCGCCCGCAGGGGATGGTAATCGAGGGCGTTGCGGTAGTATCCCTTCACGTAAGGCCGGACCATCGACTGCGAAACGTAGAAGTAGATCGGGATGATCGGCATTTCATCCAGAAGGATGCGTTCGGCGCGGTGGAAGATATCGAGTCGCTTCTTCTCGTCTTTTTCCTCTTGAGCCGCTTCCAGCAGCCGGTCGTAATCGCGGTTTCCCCATCCGGTGTGGTTTTGCGCGCCGCCGGTGACGAAGAGCGTCAGAAACGTGTTCGGATCGACGTAGTCGGCACCCCAGCCGGAGCGGGCAACCTGGAAATGCTTGTGCCGCAATGTGTCGAGGAACACGGCCCACTCCTGGTTCCGCAATCCCACGTCGATTCCCAGCGCGCGTTTCCACTGCGACTGGATCAACTCGGCGATCGTTTTGTGGGCCTCGCTGGTGTTATAGAGGATTTCGATTTTCGGGCAGCCGCGCCCGCCGCCGTAGCCGGCTTCGGCCAGCAACCGCCGCGCCTCGGCCGGGTCGTATTCGCCGCACTGCGCCGGCGTGTAGTCCGTCCACTTGGAAATCTCCTCCGGCACGAAACTCCGCGCCGGCGCCTGGCCGGCCTTCGTAACTTTCTCGACGATCTCCCGCTTGTCGAGCGCCAACGCCAGCGCCCGACGCACGCGCGCGTCGTCCAGCGGCGGCTTCGTCGTGTTAAGCGTGTAGTAGTAGATTGACAGGTACGGCGCCGGGCGGAAATCACCCTCGGGCCGCTTCAGCAAGTCGGGGATCACCTCGCTGGGAACGACGGTGATCCAATCGGCCTGCCCGGTCATATAGAGGTTCAGCATCGTCGCGTACGAACTGACGGCCAAGGCGTCGACGACGTTGAGCTTGACGTGATCGGCGTCCCAATAAAGCGGATTCTTGCGCAGGCGGATGCGGTCGCGAATCCGGCGGAACTCCAGCAGGAACGGCCCGTTGCTGACGATGTTCTCCGGCTTCGTCCACGCCGGATAGCCGTGCGTCTCGACACAGCGGCGATGGACCGGGAACATCGGGTAGAACCCCATCAGGTCCAGGAAGTAGGGCACCGGGTGCCGCAGTCGAACCCGGAGGGTTCGGTCGTCGAGCGCGCAGATTCCGACGTGCTCGAAGTCGTAGATCAACCACTTGTATTGTTCGACGCCGTCGCCGGTCGGCTTCTTCTGGAATCGCCGTGTGCGGCCTTCGATTTCGACCACGTAGACCGTCGTGTCGAACAATACAAGTGGTTGATCTACGACTTCGAGCACGTCGGAATCTGCGCGCTCGACGACCG
>JAUWWA010000410.1 GCA_030617125.1 Pirellulales bacterium
CCGGCGCCCGGCAGTTCGGTCACGGCCAAGGCTACGAGTACGCCCACAATCACCCCGACGCGGTCGCCGCGCAAGACTATCTGGGCGTCGAGCGCGAATACTACCGGCCGGTGGATCGGGGCTTCGAACGGGAATTGCTCGAGCGGCTGGCGGCCATTCGCACCCGGCTGCGCGAAGGGAAGAGTGAAAGCTCGCATGAGCGAGGTTGAGACGGATTACAAATCCGTCCTACATCGCCGCGACTACT
Organism: Pirellulales bacterium; assembly: GCA_030617125.1. Taxonomy (GTDB): domain Bacteria; phylum Planctomycetota; class Planctomycetia; order Pirellulales; family Thermoguttaceae; genus JAUWWA01. The sequence continues at coordinate 248 of JAUWWA010000410.1, forward strand.
TCGTGCACGTGGTGGTTTTCCGCGCGGGCGGTGTCCAACGCCATGTTGAGAGTCACGCTCCAGCGGCCGCCCCGGTCGGCGGTGAGGTGCCAGTGGGGAATCACGGCGACCGACTGGTGGATCAACTCGAATCCGCCCTCCGACTGGCTGACCGTCTCGACGGGGAAGGTCCAGAAGTGCGTCTCGCGCGAGGCCTTCAAGATGACGTCGAGCCCGATGCATTCGTCGGTGAGGCTTACGCCATCGACATTGCTCAGGTCGAGCCGCGTGTCGAGTCCGCCTAGTCGGTTGCCGTCGGTGTCGAGGAAGTATCGCCGCTGCCCGACCGGCATGCCGGCGAAGTTGAATTCGACGGCGAAGTGCAGCGAGCGCTGCGGTGGCAGGTTCTCCAACAGGTAGGCGATCTCGAGGCTGGAGGCGCCGGCGTCGAGGGTCAGGCCCTTGGTGATCTTCAGCGGCACGCCAAAGGCGTTACCTTCACGCGAGAGCTGCACCTGAATCCGATCGGGGTTGCGTCGTACCCGGGCTTCGTAGTTGCCGTCGACGAAATCGCCGCCCGCGGCGGCCTCGCCGGAAACGATCGCCTCGAGCGTCACGTCGTCGCCATAGAAGAGGTCGACGAGACTCTTGCGTGGATGGTCGTCGTAGACGATGCGTTGGTCAAGGTTCTCTTGCTTGAACACGACCCGATCGTGGATGCTCGCACACGCAGCAGCGGCGTTCTGCGATCCGGCGAGGATTTTGCGATGGTAGGCCTCGGCACGGCGGGTGAACGTGGCAAGGAGGTTGTGCTGAATCTTGCGGACGTCGAGTTCGACGAGCTGTCCGCCGCGGTTGGGGGTAATCAGCGAGGCGAGCTTGTCGTTGGCCAGGAAGACCTCGGGGCGAGCATCGAAGTTGAAGTCGTCGGCGACGGCTTCGACCCAGGTTTCCGGCCGCCCGGCGGCTTGCTCCAGCAGGTTGTCGGCGGCGATCAGGTGGCGATAGACGGCGTCTCGCAGATGCGGCAGATAGATGCCACCGAACGCGCCGTGCCAGTACGCGCAGTTGCACTGTCCGCGGTAGAGTTCGGTTCGCGCCCGGTCGACGATCTCGCCGGCGCGCCCGGCGCGGGCGGCTTCTTCGAGCCGCTGGCTGACCATCATCATGCGGGTGTACATGTCGTCGGCGTCCGGGTACTTGACGCGGAAGTTGCGCCAGAATCCGCCGCGAACGAAGCCTCGCAGGGCCTCCCAGCGGGGGTCGTCCTCCATTTCGTGGGTGAGGCGTTCATACTCGACAAGTTGCTCGGTCGGCAGGGCCCATTCGGTCATCTCGCGGTAGCTGCTATCAGGCAGGTAGATTTTGCCCAACGGTGGAACATGGTCGATCGCCTCGGCCGGCGTGGTCACGTGGATCCAATCCTGGTTGTCGGCCAAAGCGTCAAAGAGCCGCTCGAGCCAGCCGTCGTCGTAGACGTGCTTGTGGGTCTCGGGCCACATGCCGAACTTCTCGCCGTCATCGCCAAAAAGGGCAATCGCATTGGGATGCCGCTCGGCCGTTTCGGCGAGGTATTCGATCGTTCGCTCCACGTCGCCGAAGGGGATCAGGTAACGGAGCCGCTCGCTGCCGGGAAAGACCGACAGCGTGCGTCCTTCGTCCTCGGTCAGCAGATGTCCAGCCAGTTGCGATTCGGTCAGCCCGGCGTTCTTGAAGTGGAAGTCGTCGAGGATGGTATACTCGGCACCGGCCTCAGCCAGGTCGCTGGTGAAGGACTGTTCCCAGACACGTTCGGGAACCCACATTCCGCGGACGGCGGTGCCGAAACGATTTTCGAGCCATCGCGCGTAGCGGGCAATTTGCCCGATGCGGTCGCGGCTGGGGATCATCGCCAGGATCGGCTCGTAGAACGCGCCGCCGATGATCTCAACGCGCCCGGCTGCGGCCAGTGTGGCGAGCCGTTCGACGTACTCGGGCCGGTTCGCCTCGAGCCATTCCATCAGCGAGCCGCTGGTGTGTAGGGCAATCTTCAGCGACTCGTAGCGCTCAAACAATTCGAGAAACGGCCGGTAGCTCTCTTCGTAGGCTTGCTCGAAAACGTGGTCGAAGTTGCCGATCGGCTGGTGGTTGTGCAGGGCGAGGATGAATCGTATGGGGTTGGGCATGGCTGGGCAGAGTTGTCTTCTTAGGGGGAAAGGTTGGATACTCGCGCGCCGGGAAGCAACGTGCGAGCAAAAATAGTGCCTTTACCCTGATCGGCAATCGCACCCCATCTTATCCAGTTTCCCTTGTCGGAATATCTTCCAATTCCCGAGATTCGACCTCAATCTCCCGCAGGAACGCCGCCGCCTGCTCCGGCGGAACGGGGTTGATGTAAAAACCGGTACCCCATTCAAAACCGGCCGTTTTCGTCAAACTCGGAATAATCTCTATATGCCAGTGGTAGTGACCCAACTCCTGCACGTCAAACGGCGCTGTATGAATTATGTAGTTGTACGCCGGCTGGTCAAGGGCCGACTCCACCTTTGCGATCACCTGCCGCAGCACCCCAGACAACTCATCCACCTCGTTTTTCTGGATGTTCTCGTAGTGGCTGGCGTGCGTTTTCGGCAGGATCCAGGTCTCGAAGGGGAACCGGCTGGCGAACGGCGAAAAGGCCAGGAAGCCGG
>JAUWWA010000044.1 GCA_030617125.1 Pirellulales bacterium
ACCGCCACTGCGCGTTGGTCTTGTCCCTCGCGGTAGAACGCGTGGCGGTAAGTCAGCCGGCCGCTAGGCGTCGCGTAAAGCTGAGCTCGGGATTGAACCGGCGCAACCATCACCGAAAGCAGCTCCGGCACGTAACTATGCAAGTCGCGCGACTTGAGTTTCTCGGCGGCCGCTACGCGAACCGACTCCCACCCGGAAAAAAGGGCCTGCCGGGCCAGCGCAACCGAGGCTTCTTGATCGGCCATCTTCTCGAGCACCTCAATCACCAACAGGGCAGTCTTTTCGTTAGAAGTCGAGAGGACCGCTTCCATGGCGATGATCGCCGCCGGGTCGTCGATCGACAGCAAGCGATCGGTGCCGATTTCGCGCCGCCGTCGGCTGTGGTCCGCCAGGTCATTGTGGATCTTCAGCAGCCTGGGCTTCCACTGCCTTAACGCCGCAACCGCCTGCTTCGCGCGAACCTCGGCCCGGGAGATCTCCTCTTCGGTGAGCCAGACGCCGCCGACCCGGCGATAGTGCAACAACCGACGGGCTTCCGTGTGATCCGGATCGATCTGGAGCACCTCGCTTAGGTGCGCCCGCTGCTGCTCAAAGAGCTTCCGCCTGCCGCACCACTTGGCAAGCTCCATCCGTCCCTCGACCGTCTGCGGATACTTCTCACGTGCTTGGCGGTACGCTGCCAGCCGACGGTCCTTGGCGACAAACGCAGGCACTTCGCAATACTTCAACCACTGGCCATAGAGCCAGACGAAACCGCTGTGCCAAAACGCGGCGGCGTGGTTAGGCGCCTGGTCCAACGCCGAGTTGAGCAACTCCGTGCGCCGCGAATCCTCCCCGAGGATCTCCTGCTCCAAAGCCTCGGCGACCATCTCCGTCGCGCGGCGCGTTTTCTCCGCTTTCGTGGCTGCCAGGACCGCCGTCGCGGGCAGCCAACCGGCACCCATCACCAATGTACAGAAGGCGAGCGCACGTAATACGGGCCTCTTCATGATTCGTTCCTTCCTCTGGCCCGGATGCCGCACCGGTCTGTGAAAGATCGGCCGACCAGCCCTATAAACATGCTATCAGTTTTCCCGAAAACTGCAAGCCCCCATGCCCCCAAAATTAAGGTGGGTAAACTGCGTGTGTCGGCGACAGCCTGGTCTTCTGGGCAGAATAACCCCCCCACGGGCGAGACTATTGCCGAAAGGCACGGTTTGACATGATGATCCTAATAGCAGTTGCGCCGAAGATTTCGCAACCCCCAGGAACGCAAGACCACCTGAAAAGCGGCCCTATAGGACAAACTCGGGGACGACCAGCTTGGGGATGACGCCGGCGATGTGGCCTCGGGCGAGGAGTTGGGCAACGGCTTGGCGGCCGCGTGGGCCGAAGTCGAGCGTCCACCGGTTCACGTACATCTCGACGAAGCGGTCGGCCTTGGCGCGATCCAGCCCACGCCCGAACTGCAACGCGTAGTCCAGCGCCTCGCAGCGATGCCGCAGGCCGTACTCGATGCTTTCCTTCAGCAGGCGGTGTACGTCGCGGATCGTCTCGGCGTCGAGGTCTTTGCGGATGGCATTGGCGCCCAGCGGCAACGGCAGGCCCGTCTCTTTGAACCACCACCGGCCGGTGTCGAGGATCAATTCAAGGTTCTGCTCGGCGTAGGTGAGTTGACCTTCGTGGATGACTAGCCCGGCAGCGATCGGCCGCCCTTGGTAGTCGCCGGCGGCGACGGCGTCGAGGATCCGATCGAACGGCACGACGACGTGGTCGACGGCCACGCCGAGGCACATCCGCAGCACCAGGTAGCCGGTCGTCAGCGTGCCGGGCACGGCGATCGCGCCTTGGGCGATTTCGTCGAGCGGGCGTTTTTTCCGGGCGACCACCATCGGCCCATACTGATCACCCATGCTGGCGCCGCAATGGCACAGCAAGTAGCGGTCGGCCAGATATGCGTAGGCGTGGAGACTCAGCGCGGTCAGTTCCAGTTGGCCAGAGAATGCGCGGCGGTTGAGCGTTTCGATGTCGACCAGTTCATGCTCGAAGCGGTAGTTGCCCGTGGCGATCTTGTCCTTCGCCAGGGCATAGAACATGAAGGCGTCGTCGGGGTCGGGGCTGTGGCCGACGCGGATGAGTTGCCTGGGATCGTCCACTCGTCACGCCTCCAGCGGTTGCACGTCCGGCGATAGATCGGCTCGACCACCTGGTGGTAGCTAGTGTTGATCGAGCGGTCTTCCTTGGCGTGCTCCGCGTACCGGTGGATGGCTTCGCGCCACTCCACGTCGATGAACGCAAGCAGCCGGCGTGTCTCACGCTCGAAGTCGTCGACTAGATCCTCGTATTGAATCGCGTGATAGCCGTGCGGCAATACGCGAACGTATTGCCGTCACAGCCGCATGAGCTGGTCGTACAGCATGGCCGTATCCTCGAGTGTGATGAAGTTGGCCATGGGGGTCTCTACCGCGACCCTTGTTCCCAAGTGTTCCGTAAACCGGCAGGTCTTCTCCCTTCAGCAATGTTTGTGGGACTCTTATTATCGAGATAATCGATAGACTCAGCCGCGCCGTCTCTCTTCGCTGTCCGAACTCGCACCGGGAGGCATGGAATCGGGATCCCCCAGTCGGCACGTCTGCCCGCTCTCGCGGCGTATCGCCTCGTATACCTCGCGACGATGGACCGGAATCTCCAAAGGGGCTTCAATTCCCAGCCGGACCTTGTCGCCGCGGATATCTACGATCGTCACGACGACATTGTCGCCGATCATGATGCTCTCGTCGCGTTGCCTCGATAGAACAAGCATTGGTGGCTTCCTATTCGTTGAAAGCAGGCCATAGAAGCGTCCTCAATATACATCGGCCTGGGCAATTGTGGGTGACCAGAAAAAATGCCCAAACCAGGGTATTTAACTAGACGGGTGATTTAAGGATATATGGGAATAATTTCCAGGCCGCAGACGCCCCAGGCCCCAGCCCACCGCAAATCGGCCGACTTTGCCCGCCAAACCGGCAACAATCGCCGCTGGCCGCGGTGCACCGGTGCTGATCGACCTGGAGAACCCTTCGTGGCGGTACACGCCCACGGGCATTCCGATCGGGCTCGGCTCTCGCGTCGAGAGCACCCGGACCAGTTTCACCCAGGGCTCGCTCGAGCAGACCGGACGTGAAACAGACCTGGCTACCGATATCTGTAGCCGGTCGGCCTCAGCGCTTCGCCGGGGACATTGACACCAGCACGTGGTTGTTGAGATGTTTCCGCGCAACGCGGACGACGTCGTCGAGAGTTACCGCCCTAATCCGTGCGTCGAACGTCTTGTCGTAGGCATGGCCGAGGCCATAGAGTTCGTCGAGCGCGGCCTGTTGCGCCTGCTCGGCAATCGTTGTGTTCTGTTGCGCGTGCAGCGCGATGATCATCTGCACGGCGGTGTGGAACTCGTCCTCGGTGATCGTGCTTTGCTTCGCCCGGGCGATGTTCTTCTTGATTCGCTCCACCACGTCGTTGATTTTGTCGGGCCGCGTTTGTGAGAGGACAGTGAAATAACCGGGCGCCGGACCGGACATCAGAAACGCGTGGACGTAGTAAACCAGTCCCTCGCCGCGCAGCTCGTTGTGCAGCCATCCGCCCGGGAAGCTGTAACCGGAGAGGATCGCATCGAGGACGGTCAGCGCCGCGAAGTCCTTTTTGTCGCGGATACCAACGGCCGGATAGCCCAGCAGGATCATGCCGGTGTCCTTGCCGGTTTGCTTGTGGCGGACAATCGTCTTCGCGACGGCGTTTTCACGGTCGAAACCGATTGGCTCAAAATCAGGGTCCGGCTTCAAGGCGCCGAAGTGTCGATTTAGCAGCGCGATCGCTTTGTCCGGCTCGATGTCGCCGAAAACGGTCACGATAATATTGCCGGGCACGAAGTACTTCGCGTGGTAGGCCCGAAGACCTTTGGCCGAGAGTTGCTTGACGGTTTCGGCCTTGCCACCGCGGAGGACGTGGTAGGGGGTCGTAGCGGGCAGGCTGTCGTGGAACAGCTCGAAGATTTCGGCCCGCGGATCGTTGCGGCGGCGCGCGATGGCCCCCAGCGCCAACGTTTGGACCTTGCGGAATTCGCTCTCCGGGAAACTCGGTTGGGTGAAACACTCGGCGAACATCGCCAGTGCACTGGGGAATTCGTCGCGCAACACCGTCGCGCCGCCAAACACCGTAAATCGCCCCGCCGCGAACGAGAGCTTTCCGCCGGTCGAGTCGAAGTAGTGGGCGATCTGCTCAGCCGAGTGGCGGGCGGCGCCCTTGTCGAGCATCGCGCCGACCAACGCCGAACGGCCGGCCGTCTCGACCGTATCGACCAGCGAGCCAGCCAGCACGAACGCCTGGATGTTGACCATCGGCAGCCGGGTATTTCGCTTCACGAGCACGCGGAGCCCGTTGCGGAGCCGAAGCGCCCGGATCTCGCTCTCGCCGCCGCCGAGGTCTTTGCTCGTCGACTTGGGTACTCCGCCGGGCGGCGCGATGATCATACGGTTGAGTCGCCCGGGCACGAGGTACCGGCGAGCCGCCGCCCGGACCTGTTCGGCCGTGACTTTCTGGATGTTCTCGACGTACTTATCGTCGAACAGCGGGTCGCCGGTGGAGAGGTAGTTGCGTCCAAGCGAGTCGGCGGCCTTCTGAACGGTTTGCCGGCCGAAGACCAGTTCGGCCGCCTTCTGTTTTTTCGCCTTGGCCAACTCGGCCTCGCTGACCAACTCGTCGCGAAGCCGGCAGGTCCCGGCGAGAATCTCGTCGCACGCCTGCCGCCAGTGGTCCGCCGTGCAGTGGGCGAAGATCGCGAAGTATCCGTTGGCGAAATGCGGCGTGTAACTGGCCGACGACACCGACAGCACCAATTGCTCGTCGTACTTCAGCCGCCGCACCAGCCGCGAACTTTCTCCCTCGGCCAGAACGTATGCCGCTACGTCGAGCGCGTAGAGATCCGGATGCGAGAGTTTCACCGTCGGCCACGCCAACGCAACATCGTACGTGTTGCCGTCCATCTCGCGAATGGTCTCGCGGGGAGAGAGCTGCTCGGGCTCTCGGGGCAAGGCAACCAGCGTTTCGCGCGAGCGGGGCGTGGCGGACCATTGCCGCGCAACCGCGTCGAGCACTTGCCGCGTGTCTACGTCGCCCACTACCACGAAAACCTGGTTGTTCGGCACGTAGCGGCGGCGGTAAAAGTCGATGATCGTCTCGTTCGTCGTGCCGTCGAGCACGTCGAGATAGCCGATCACCGGGTGGCGGATCGGATGTAAGGTGTAGACCGTCTGTTTCAGCAAGTTCCACTGCACGCGCCGGCGATTCGTCTCGCCGTCGGCCAACTCGCGCCGCACGACTTTCATTTCTCGGGCGAATTCGGACGGCTCAAAAATAACGTGCTGCATCGAGTCGGCCAGCAGGTCGATAGCGGTCATGGCGTCCTCGGCCGGACAGTCGATGTAGTAGGCGGTCAAGTGCGTACTCGTGAACGCGTTGGTGGCGCCGCCGAAGCGATCGATGATCTTCTCGATCTGCTTTTCGGTGCGCTTCTTTGTGGAGCCTCCGGCAACGACGTGTTCGAGCACGTGACTGAGCCCGGCGCCAAGGTATCGGCCCTCGTAGGCACTGCCGGTATTCTTAATGTAACACCGGACCGTGGCGACCGCCGCGGCGTGGTTCTCCTGGACGATCACCGTCAGGCCGTTGGCAAGCGTGGCGAGCGTGACTCCCTGGGGGAGTCGCCGCTCGCTGGTGTACGTCGGCACGCTGGAACGATTCTCGGGCTCGGCGGGTTCCGGCTGCCGGGCGGGCGACGTTGCCGTCACGGCGACGGACATCAAGAAAACCAACACTGACCACATACGTGTGTTTCTTTGCATCGATTTCCTCATTGTGGAGTTCTATTTTGTTCGTGGCGAAGTGAAGAACTGGTCACTGAAGTGACCAGCCCGCACCGCCCGAGGGCTGGTCACTTCAGTGACTAGTTCAGTGACTAGTCCAGCGCCCCGTTCAGTGACCGGTTCTCCGCTTGGGCTCCCGCTGGTACCTCTTGTACGGAACCCCTTCGAGAAACGCCGCCAACTCCAACGCTCTTCGAACGCCTGCCTCCAACTCGACGTTCACTCGCGTATGGGGATACTCTCGCCAATCACTGCAAAGGCCGTGCCGGACGCTCTGCGTTAAGGTGTAGCGATAAGCCCGGCGGCATTGCTTTTCGTCTCGAATGCAGCCGTCGAAGTAGTCCTTGTGGCCCGCCTCACTCCAGAACGGAACGCGACGCTGCGGCAGCAAATCGTTGACCAACTTGGCCACCGAGCCATGGAGCTTGCGCATCATCGGGCCGAGGTGCTCCCCCACTTTGCAGTAGCCTACCACATGATAATGATTGGGAATCAGCGACGTGACCCAAGGTGTGAACCGCGCTTCGCGCGTGTAGTACTCGAAACGGTCCCAGAAAACGGCCTTCGCCCGCTCCGACGCAAACGCCGCGTAGCGGTCGCGGCATCGGGCCGTGATGAAGTAGACCTGGTTGTCCCGATACCAGTGCTCGAAACGATGTTGGCCCTTGTAGAGCGGGCCAGTGGAATGCCGAGTCTTGCGGGTCCAGGCCATGGTGAATGCTCATACGTGGAATGGAACGCGCCTTTTATGTGGAATATGGTTTCCATACAGGTGGAATATGGTTTCCATACAATGTGGTCTTCATACGGCATGTGGTTTTCATCATACACACTGGTCACTGAAGTGACCAGCCCTCAGTGCACAACCTGATTCAGGGCTGGCCGGTTCGAGGGCTGGTTACTTCAGCGACCAGTTCAGCGACCAGCCCCAGTGCCCACTTCACCGGGCGCCTTCCGGCATCTTCCCAACGACATCAACGCCAGCGCCGTGCCGTACTCGCGGTGGTAGTTGTACAGCGGGAAATCCCACCAGCAGCCGTCCTTCTGCTGCAACCGCAGCAAGAGGTGCGCGAGATGATCGAGATGCGGGCCGCGCTGTTCCACCGGAAGCTGCTCGATGCACAACGCCGCGTAGTAGTGCCCATAGTAAAAGAAGTATCCGGCGACCTGGAACCACGATTCGTGCGGGATGGGTCGTTTCCGGCCCATCTCCAGCCACAAGTTTCGGGCGAAGAGCCTATCGAGCCAGGTGCTCAGCACGGCGTCGGTGACTGTTTCATCACCCCACAGCCGCATGGCCACGTTGCACGCCTGCGAACGCCCAAGGCTACCCGCCGGGCGATTGATCGGGCGCCGCGGCTGGTACTTCAGATACTCGCCGTAGGCATAGCTGAAGTCGGGGTTTCGCTGCCGCCGGATGGACGCGGTCGCCCGATCAATCAGGCGCTGGGATACGTCGATCCCGATCCGCTTCGCCTCCTTCAGCGCCACCAGCACCGTGGCGGTGGTGGAAGACATCGACGGCCCGCTTGGCTTCTTCGTCAGGGCGTTCATGTCGTAGTAGGCCCAGCCGCCGTCGACACATTCGTACCGATTGAGCATCTCGACCTGGTGCTCGATCAGCCGGCGGATCTTCTCGCACCGCGGCTTGTCGTCCGGGCGGCGACGCAGCATCCGCACCAGTGCCTGGATCGCGTAGGCGTGGGCCCACGTGTTGTACATCGCCATCGGCGTGGCTCGCCGCACGTGCGGCAAATGTTCGAACAGCCACGCCTCGGCACGATCGATCGCCTTGCCGACCTCGGCTTCACCGCCACCGGTCTCGATCAAGGCCGAGATGCACATGGCCGTGACGGCCGCGCGAAACGCATGATGCGCCCCCGGCACCGGTGCGTAGACGTCGCTCGTGCGAGCCGGGAAGGGCGAACCGAACGAGCCGTTCTCGTTCTGCTGTGCAAGCAGAAAGTCGATGCCGCGCCGGATCGAACCGTTGATCGCTTCGGCCGACCGCGGTTCGACCGGCTTCGGTCGTGGGCCCGTCACCGCCAACGGCGATGCCGGCGTGGAATCCACGTCCGCCGCGAGCAACGGTGCGCCGATCCCTAGCGCCGCAACCGCCAAGACGTTGCAGCAGAACACGAGACCGGTGCGGCGTATCGGTCGATCAGGCATTGCTAAGCAGGATTCGCCATTGTCTGCATACTTACCTACTCCTCCTTCGGACGCTCCAGCAGCACCTTGTCGCCTTTGGAAAGCCCTTTGAGAATCTCGACTTTTTTGTCGGTCCGCTTGCCCAGGGTCACGGCCCGTTTCTTCGCCTTGCCGTCCTTGCCCAGCACGTGAACGTGGTGCTTCTGATCGTCCCACTCGTCGGTGACGATCACCTTGGGCGGGACTGTGATCGCCTTCTTCTTCCGGTAGGGAACAAACTTCACTTTGCAGGTCATTCCCGGCACCAGGGCCTTCGCCGCTTCAGGGAGTTCGACGGTGATTCGCGAATTAAACGAGCCGCTGCTGATCGGGATCGGATCAACTCGGGCGACAATGGCGGTGAGCTTCAAGTCGGGGTAGCCGGTCGGTTCGGCGATGCCCTTGATGCCGGCGCGGACGCAATGCAACTGCTTCTCGGGGACGGTCGACCGGATGAACATGGGCCGCCGCTCCACGATCGTCATGAACACGTCGTTGCTCGAAATCGTTCCTCCACGCCGCAGGCTGCCGGCCCTTGAACCGGCGTCGCTGAACTTGCCGCGAACGCACTTGCCGTAGTACACGATGCCGGCGGCCGGCGCTTTGACGGTCATCGCGGCGCGGTCGGCCAGCAGTTCCTTCAGCTTCTTCTCCTTTCGCGCAAACGCCACTTTCGCTTTCTTAAGTTCCAAGCGGGACTTCTTCAACTGCAGCGGAAGTCCCGTCTTACTCTTTTGCCACTGCAACGGCGATCGCTTCGCGGCGTCCTTGATCTGCTCGTCGCGGCGCGGTATTCCCAGCTTGCGGGTCTGCTCATGGCTGGCCTTGGCTGTCTCCAGGTAGAACCTGGCACGCTCCAGTGTGTTGCGCGCCCGCTTGAGCACAATCTCCTCCGTTTCCTCGGTCAGGTCGTCGGCCTTGTACATTTTCTCGAGCTGGCGGAGCTCTTCCTCTTGGTACTCCACGTACTGCTCGGCCATCTTGAGCATGAAGTCGGC
>JAUWWA010000356.1 GCA_030617125.1 Pirellulales bacterium
CCAGCCGGTACGCCTTGATCTGGGCCGGCGTCAGGTCCTTGGCGACATGGACAGGTACCTTCTCCAGGCCCAACTTCACTGCCGCCTTGTAGCGGGTGTGGCCACAGACGATCACGCCGTCGGCGTCGACAACAATTGGCTGACGAAACCCGAACTCCCGGATCGATGTCACTACGGCATCTACCGCGGCGTCGTTTTGACGTGGATTGCCCTCGTAGGGGGTAATCTCGGATATCTTGCGTTGTTCGATCTTCATCGCGTTTCTACTCCTTCAAAAAACCGGACAGGTAAAACAAACTGTGTTGGGAATGGCGACTGTTCCCGCCGCGGGCACCTCGTTGGCAGGGCGGGAAAGTACCTACGCCCCGCCCGTGGCGCCGACGTGGCGTCCTTGCCCAATGGGGGTGGTTGGCCGACCGGGACTGCAGCAACGCGACACGGGCGAACGTGGGGCCACGTGCGTAGAAAGGCGCCAGGGATCGGCAGTGGTCGTCGCGATTCTCCGGCGTGCAAAGTAGTTGCAACGGCAGCGTCGCTCGCGTCATTCAGGCTGCTGGCAGCCCGCACTTGCGTCATTGCTTGCGTCATCGCCGTCCCGTTTGCGTCATTGGGAATGCACCCAACTGCACTGCTTTGCATCGCATTGCACCACCGGCGTGGTGTCGATGACGCTAATGACGCTAATGACGCAAATCCCGGTACATCCCGGGTTGACGGCGCTCGTCTCGTGCAGAGGTGCGACGAACTGGGCAGAAGAACGCTACGCATCGTGACCTCCGGCGGCTTTGACCATGGCAAGGATCCCGGCCTTGATCGCCTCGGGAAGGCGGGGCCAGGCGGCGAGAATTTGGGCAAGATCGGGGTCGGCGGGAGGCGGAGAAGTCGCGGCGGGATCCGCCTGTGAAGAGGATGGCACCACTGATGGCACCATTCCGCTGGGCTCTTGTCGTAAGTCCTTAGCACTGCTAGGGGTTACGGCGTCGGGGCTACGGTCTTCGGAACCGAAGGTTACAGGTTCGAATCCTGTGGGGTGTATTCCGCACGGCAGATGATGGTAGGATGGGGCGTTGCCTCAACACACGCCGTGTAGGGCATCCTGCACCTGGCGGCCGTGACGTGGCAAGCACTACGGATCCGCACCCAGTGGTCGCGGATTCGTGGGTGCCACCATCAGTCGCGGCTTTGTGAGGCGCGACCAGCGGTCGCGCGTCTATCCGAGGACTTTGCTGGCCAGCACGACGTCTTCTTCTTGCTGGTCGTTCAGGTCGAAGCCGCAGTTGCGGAAGGTGGCCAGCATTCGGGAGTTGCCCTTGGACGTCTCGGCGACGACTTTCTTCACGCCCCACTTCTTGGCGATTGCGAGGCAGTAGTCGGTCAGCATGCCGCCGAGTCCGCGGCCGTGCCAGCGATCGACAACGATCACGGCGTATTCAGCCGTGTCGTGGTTCACGTCGGCCACCAGCCGGCCGACGCCGATCAGCTTCCGCTCGCCTTTCTCTTCCACCTCGGCGACGATACCCAGTTCGCGGTCGTAATCGATGAAGCAGTATCGGGTGGCCATTTCGTGCGTCGTCTGCTTGAAGAGGTAGGCGAAGCGGAACCGGATTGATTCGGTCGAGCAACTCGCCAGCAACTCGTGCCACATCGGTTCATCTTCCGGTTTGATTGGGCGCAGGATCACCGGCGTTTTGTCCTTCATCGTCCGCTGGGCGACAAACTCTTCCGGGTAAGGCCGAATGGCCAAATGGGCATACGGCCGGACGGTGCGCGCCACGATGTCGCGATCGATCACGACCCGGGCATCCAGGGCGACGACGTCCTCGGGCGTGACCACCAGCGGGTTGATATCGAGTTCCTTGATTTCGGGATAGTCGGCCACCAGGTACGAGAACCGCATGAGGATCTCGATGAGTCGATCGATGTTTGCACCTGGCTTGCCGCGGTAGCCTTGCAGCAGAGGCCACGACTTGAGCGATTCGAGCATTTTTCGGGCGAGCGATTCATTCAATGGAGGCATTCCCAGCGCACGGTCACGGAATACTTCCGCCGCGATGCCGCCCATCCCTACCATGATCACCGAGCCGAAGACCGGGTCCTTCTTAGTCCCGAGAATCAGTTCGAAGCTGTTCGGGTAGGCGACCATTTTCTGGACCGTCACGCCGAGGATGTTGGCGTTAGGTTGTTTCTTTGCGGCCGATAGGACCATGTTTTCGTAGGTAAGGCGGACCTCGGTGTCGTTGGGCAAGTCGAGCGCCACACCGCCCACATCGGTCTTGTGGGTGATGTCGGGCGAATGGATCTTCAGCACAACGGGATAGCCGATCTGCGCGGCCACCTTGGCGGCTTCGTCGGCCGAGCGGGCCAATTGCGGTTTGGTGACCGGAATCTCGTAGGCGTCGAGGAACGCCTTCGAGACGTTTTCCGAAAGGATATCGTTTCCTTCGGTGAGGATCGTGTCGAACACCCCACGCAGCCGCTGGCGATCCAGTGTGAAGTCCATCGGGATATCGCGCGGCGTTTCGTGGAGAATCTCCAGATTTCGCGCATAGGAAACCAGGTGCATGAACGCACGGACCGCATGTTCGGGCGTAGGGTAGGTTGGGATCCCCGCGTCGCTGAGCACCTGCACCCCGTCGCTGACTACGTGACCACCCATCCAGGCCGCCAGGACCGGTTTGTGGGCGCCGGCCGCCGTTTTGGCGACCGCCTGGGCCGTGGCCGTCGGATCGGTCATCGCCTGCGGCGTGAGGATCATCAACACGGCATCCACGCCCTGATCCTCCAAGACAACGTCAACCGCCCTGGCGAACCGGTCCGGCGGGGCATCGCCGAGCACGTCGACCGGGTTGCCGTGCGACCAGCACGGAGGAAGCAGCTCGTTGAGCCGATCCATCGTTTCCTGAGAGATCGTGGCCAGCTTGCCTTCCCGCTCGATCAACGCGTCGGTGGTCATCACGCCCGGGCCGCCGGCATTGGTGATGATTGCCAGCCGATCGCCCTTGGGCGTCTCTTGCTTGGCCAACAGTTCGGCGCAATCGAACATGTCTTCGATCTGGAAGATTCGCTCGATGCCTGCGCGCTGGAATGCTGCTTCATAAACGGCATCGACCCCGGCCATCGCTCCGGTGTGCGAGGCGGCCGCCTGGGCCGACTCGGCGAATCGGCCCGCCTTGTAGGCCACGATGGGCTTGGTTCTGGCGAAGGCCCGGGCCGCCGACATGAACTCCCTGGCCTCGCTGATCGATTCGATGTATAGAATGATTGACTGTGTTTCGGTCGCCGAACCGAAGTAGTCGATCAGGTCGCCCATGCTCACGTCGAGCATGTTGCCG
>JAUWWA010000161.1 GCA_030617125.1 Pirellulales bacterium
CGCCCCAAGCCGGCTGCGGCCCGTGCCGGGCGCGAAACATCCAACTCTCGACCAGCGGAATCCCGAGCTTCTCCGACGTGATGCCGCTTCGAGCGATGTCGTGCCGATACGTCGGCCAATCGTCGGCGTACGCTGATCCGCCCGACAAGACGGTCACAAGGATGGCAAAAACCGGAGAAAGCAGCAAAAAATCCTTGATAGTGCGATTCCGCCGCCGATCGTCAGTCACAATGTCCACCTCTTTCGAGTGGTGTAGCCCCCTCGCACAGCCGTGGTGCAGCACAGGTTTCCAGCCCGTAGCTGATCAGCACAGACAAGATGCCTATGCTAGATGATTGGCCCGCGATTCATCCAGACTAACGCTCAAGATACCCGCGCGCAAGTCCGGATGTCAAGTCTGCGTGGTCATGTAGTCGCGAAGGTTCGCAATGTCCCGATTCATCGGGTCGAACTTAGGTTGAACCGGCCAAGAAGCGCATGAATGCGGTTGCCACGAACGGCCTACTCCGATGCGAACGCTTCCTGGATTGAAGTGCTCGAATTCTCAAAGCTGGTGCTGGCCGATTGGCCGAGCAGCCCAATCGCCGAGAGGCATACCAGGAAGACCAACATCAGCATCACTGCATATTCAACGGCCGTAGGACCTTCCTCGGCGACGAGGAATCGAAAGATCATCCGCCCAAGGGATGTCATGGCACAACCCGTTCCTCAAGGTGTAGCAATACGAAACTGAGCGTTGCCGCGAGGCGGTCGACACCCATAATCTACCGTAAGATGGAAAATGGAGATGTGCAACGCCGTGTGCCGGCAATTCCCTACCCAGCGCGACACCCGGGCCGCACAAACCCTAAAACCGGCCAAACTGCTTCTGGTCGGCGCCGGTCACGCACCCTCAGTCCCCATGCAGCGGGCTGCTGACCAGATTGGCCTTCTGCAGTTCGAGACACCTCGCCGACAAGTTGCGCGGAATAAAAGCCTGGCTATCCGCCCAGGCAATGGTCTCCTGCAAGACACGCCAACGTTCAGCAGCATCCCAATTTGCCTCGCGTTTTTGCTCTTCGCGACGTTTCAGATCGTCATCGGGCACATTACTCATGTTCCGCCTCCACCCGCGATCGTCCGCCCTCCGTCCACCGGCAGGCAAACGCCGGTGATGAAATCGTTCTCGACGAGAAACACGACCGCATCGGCAACGTTCTCCAGGCGGCCGAGGCGCTTGACCAACGTGCCGGCCACGGCGCCTTTGACTTCCGCTTCGGGAAGATTTTCGGGCGGCATCACCGGGCCGGGAAGAATGCAGTTCACACGGACCGCCGGGTTGCGCCGCGAAAGCTCGATCGCCATGGTGCGGGTGAGCGTGGGGATGGCGCCCTTGCTGAGAAAATAGGCGCAGTAGTCCGGGTACGGCCGGGCGGTGGCCCAATCGCCGATCGTCACGATCGCCCCGCCTTCGGGCTGCTCGACCATGATCACCCCGGCTCGCCGGCAGCAGAGGAACGTCCCCAGCGTGTTGACCTCGAACTGGCGCCGCACATCGGCGGCGGTGACCTCTTCGAGCGGCTTGAACTCCCAGACGGCGGCCGCGGTAACCAGAACGTCGAGGCGGCCAAAGCGGCCGATGATCTCATCGAAGAGCCGATCCACCGCCGCTTCGTCGGCCACGTCGGCCGGGAACGCCGCCGCGTCAGCCCCCTGTCCTTTCAGTCGCTCGACCGTCTCTTGGGCCTCTTCGGCCGATCGGTTGTAGTGCAACGCGATCGAGTATCCGCGCTCGGCGAGCGCAGCGGCCACGGCATTGCCGACGCGCCGCTTGCCCGCGCCGGTAATCAGGGCAACTTTCTGCTGGGAGGTGTCTTGCATTTTCAGATGTCAGTCATCAGTGGTCAGTGGTCATTAAACAGACTCGCCAAAATACTCCGCCACCGCTTCCTTCCACGTCGGCATGGCCGGGCCGCCAAGGGCATGGTACTTTGTCGTATCCAGTACACTGTATGCCGGCCGCCGGGCCGCCGGGCCGTACTCGGCCGTGGTAATCGCCTTCAGGGAAACTTCCATGCCTGAAAGCCGAATGATCTCCGCCGCAAAGTTGTACCAGGTGGCGGCGCCGCGGTTGGTCACGTGATAGATTCCCCACGGAGCCGGTTCGGAGCGATCCACGCCCAGCAGACTCAACACGGCCCGGGCGACGTGCGGCACATAGCTGGGCGTGCAGTGCTGATCGGCCACCACCCGCAACTCGCTTCGCGAACGGCCCAGGCGGAGAATCGTCTTGACGAAGTTGTTCGCACGCTCGTCGCCCGGCCGGGCGTACAGCCCGCAGGTGCGCACGATCAGGTATTTCGCGCAGCGCGCAGCGGCAAGTTCACCGTCGTACTTGCTCCGTGCGTAGACACTTCTGGGCGACGGCAGGGCGTCCTCGCGATACGGCGTGTCGCGGTCCTCGCCGCTGAACACGTAGTCGGTACTAATCTGCACCAGTGGGCAGTTGAGGGTGTCGCACGCGTGGGCGAGATATTCGACCGCCGCGACGTTCACCGCCCGAGCGGCTTTCTCCTCCGCTTCGGCCCGATCCACCTGGGTGTATGCGGCGCAATTGATTACGGCGTCGGGTCGCACTTCGAGCAGTGCCTTGGCAACGGCCTGTTCATCGGTCAAGTCGAGCGTGTCGATATCTCGGGGCGCGGCATCGTCGCGGAGCATCCGGCAGAGTTCTCCGCCGAGTTGACCGTAGGCGCCGGTGACGAGGATTTTCATGTATGGTATGCTCCCTTTTCCCGAGTATGGTATAGTATTCCAAGAGAGAAGGAAAGACCTATGAATGTCATGGTAGCCGGTGGAGCGGGTTATATCGGCTCGCATGCGGTGAAGCAGTTGATCGAGGCCGGACATCGCGTCATCGTGGTCGACAATCTCTATCGTGGACACGCCGAGGCGGTCGACCCTCGGGCGGAGTTCCACGAGGTAGACCTTGCCGCAACTGATGTGTTGGCGGGTCTGCTGCGCGACTGTGCCATCGACTGCGCGATGCACTTTGCCGCACTGGCCTACGTGGGAGAATCAGTCACCGAGCCGTTGGCATACTACGACAATAATATCGGCGGCACCCTCAGCATGCTCAAGGCGATGCACGCCGCGGGCGTTAAGCGGATGGTCTTCAGTTCGACGTGCGCCACGTATGGCGAGCCCGAGCAGACACCCATTGTTGAGACCATGCGTCAGGAGCCGATCAACCCGTACGGTTGGTCGAAGTGGTGCGTGGAGCGGATACTGACGGACTGTGGCGCGGCAAACAAGGGTTTCTCCTTCGTTTCGTTGCGATACTTCAATGTAGCGGGCACCGCGGCCGACGGCTCGTTGGGCGAGGACCACGACCCGGAAACACACCTCATTCCCGTGGTGCTGCTGGCAGCTCTGGGCCAACGCGAGAAGGTCACGGTTTTCGGAACCGACTACCCAACGCCCGACGGCACCTGCATTCGCGACTACATCCACGTCGAGGACCTCTGTGCCGCGCATATCAGGGCGATGGAAGTCCTGCAACCCGGCGACACGAGGTTTTACAACCTGGGGATCGGCCGGGGCTATTCGGTCAAAGAGGTGATCGATTCGGCCAGGCGCGTCACGCGACGAGACATACGCGTCGACTACGGCGACCGGCGGCCCGGCGATCCCGCGATTCTCTTTGCCAATGCCGACAAGATCCGCCGCGAACTCGGCTGGTCGGCCAAGTACACCAAAATCGACGATATTGTCGCCACGGCGTGGAACTGGTTCGCGAAACACCCGCGGGGATACGGAGAGTAGGACGTCGACGGGTGGCCGGTCATTGTGTATCCTAGACAACTTCTCTTGCGGAAAGCGTTTCGTTGTGTGAATAGGCTTGCCTCCGTGTCCACGCCGTGCCGTTCCCGCAGTGTTTTCCGGAGTTTACGCCCGGTGGACACGACGCGCGGACGCTCCGCAACAGCAGCCCGCGAACCGAGATGATCAGAAAAGAGTCCAGCAACGGCATTGGCTACTCGGTCGTCGATCTGAACGATACGCGGCACGTTCTCGCCAGCGCGGTGCCTCGGCACGGCGCAACCCTGGAGGAACAAGCCCATGATGCCTTACAGACAATCAAGGCCGTGATACAGGAAAAAAGTACGTTAGGCTCGATCGTCAAGCAAGCAGTCTTCCTGAAGGAGATCGAACACATTGAGCCCTGCCGGCGGATCATGAAGGGCTTCTATGGAGACGACCTGCCGGCGACAGTTTACGTTCCGCAGCCGCCGTGTGAAGGAAAGCTGCTGGGTATCGAGGCGTTGGGTGTCGACCAAGGACAAGGTGACGTGCGGATCGAACGGCTGGGCGAGCGAACAGTGGTTACGCGACATGACGGTCTCGCGTTCCTGCACCTCGCGCACATCCTCCCGGAAACCGATTCAACGAGCGTTTACGAGCGTTCGCTCGACGCCCTCGCGCGGATGAGCGACGGGATCCGTGCCCAAGGCTTCCGCTGCCACCAAATCATCCGCACCTGGCTTTACCTGCCCGACATCGGCGGCGCCGAGGGCGACACCCACCGTTACAACGAACTGAACCGGGCGCGAACTGATTTCTACCGCGACATCCATTTCAGTGCGGAACACGTGCCACCCGAAGTGCGGCATCGATCCTATCCGGCAAGCACAGCTATCGGCACCAGCGGCGCCGACATCGTAATGAGCTGCATCGCCATGGCTACCGATCGCGACGACGTGAAGGTGGCGCCGCTGGAAAACCCCCTGCAGACCTCGGCGTTTGACTACGGCCAACAGTACAGTCCGAGGAGTCCGAAGTTCGCCCGGGGGCTGGCGATTGTGGTGGGCGACTCCGCCACGGTCTTCGTTTCCGGCACCGCCAGCATCACCGGCTCCCAGACGCAATACGTCGGCGATGCGAAAGGCCAAACGTGGCAAACGCTCGACAACATCGTGACGTTGCTTTCCGAAGTCAATCTCCGCCGACACGGGATGCCCGGCTTTGGCGCCACGCTCGACGACGTGGCGTTGGTCCGCGTGTACGTCAAGCGGCAAGAGGACTACGCGGTGGTGAAGGACATCTGCGAGTGCCGGCTGGGAGAAGTGCCCACGGTCTACGCCGTGGCGGACATCTGCCGGCCGGAACTGCTGGTCGAGATCGAGGGGATTGCGTTCTCGCGGCGCGGATAACCAATGTAACGTACCATGGCGATGTGAGCAATTACTGACACTTGGCCAATTACTACATATAGCCACACGCTATCGCGCCCCCTTGGAAAACGATCGGATATCGACTATACAACACAAATTGCTCTGAGCTTTCGTCCGCGGGCCGTGCCCATGGGCCTGCATCTGAAGGACAAGACGGCGTTGGCGACCGACGGAATGTTGATGAGATGACGTGAGATAACCAAGCGAAAAG
>JAUWWA010000187.1 GCA_030617125.1 Pirellulales bacterium
CTGGTAGAGATCGTCGGGCAGGGTTTCCGCAAAGCGGACGATGACGTCGTTCGGCTGCTCGCCGATGGCAATGTAGCCGTACTCGACGACCACGTCGTTGCCGTTGTCGAAGGTCCCGTCTCCGCCGCTGCGGACGATCCCAATGGCGTCCAGCGTATTCGGGTCGATCTCCTGGCCGTCGTCGAAGCGGAAGATCAGCTCGCGCGGAGCGATGTGGAGGACGTCGCCGTCGCCGAGCAGTTCGCCTTCGTTGGGGATAATCGAGATCAGTTGCGGCCCTTCGCCGGGGTCGATCGCACCGTAGGCGGTCAGTTCCCACGAGTTGAACGTCCCGGTGGTGCCGCCGCGGATGTCGCGGACGGTCAACGTCCACGCGCCCTCGAGCGATTCGCCCCAGTTCCGAGCGGTAGTGAAGGTCCAGTTGTTGTACCCGGTGTAGTTGTAAGGATCGTCGTGCAACTCCGCCAAGACGGACTCGGTTCCGGCCGGCGAAACCAGCACGACTTCGAGGTCGCCCACGGTCGCATGGGAGGCGTTGAGCGTCACTTCCACCCATTCGAGACTGGGAATGCCCGAAGGCATGATGATCGTCGACGACACGCCGGTGGTATCGTTGTCTGGAATGGGCGCGCCCACGCTCGTCATGCCGGACGTGATCGCCAGTTCTGGAAACACGTTCTCCCAGGTCTCCGCCAGCGTGACGGCCGCGGTCGCGTCGATTGCCCCGAAGCCGTACTTGTGGTTGATCTGATAGCCGGCGGCGTTGGTCGTCCAGTCCAAATCGCCGGGATCGTTCTGGGCGGCCGATTCGGCCAGGATGTGCTGCACGTCGCGGTAGGTCAGGTTGGGATTCGCTTCGAGCATCAGCGCGACCACGCCGGAAACCAGCGGCGTGGCCGAGGAAGTCCCGCCGAAAATGGACGTGTAGTCGATGTCGCTCAGCGGATCGCCGTCGCTGGCATCGGGGGCCCAGTTGTAGCCCTGGGTTCCCAGCCGGTCGGTCGTCGTGATCCCCACGACGTCGCCGTTGGAGTACGCGGAAACGAGCAACGCCGCGCCCGGCTCGGAGTAGTACGACTGGACGCCGTTGTGGTCGATGGCGGCTACGGCAATGGTGAACCGCGAGTTGGCGGAGCCGTCGTAGTTGACGTCGTCGAGGGATCCGAGGCCGTTGCCGCCCGCCCACGTATAGATGTTCCCCAACCCGCCGCGTCCGTTGGTCACCCCGTCGTACAAAGCGGCCAAGGTGAGGGGCCCGGGCCCGGCGAGGCTGGCGATGTCGGCCGGCCCCCAGCTATTGCTGTAAATGTCGATGTCGTCATACAGGTACGCCAGCGCGGCGGCTTCCACGTTGTCAGTGGTCGCCCCGGCTATGAGGCGCAAGCCGGCCAGTTCCGCCCCCGGCCCCGAGCCGGAAACGCCGATCCCGTTGTTGCTCTGCGCCGCCGCCACGCCGGCAACCGCCGTGCCGTGATCGTCCCAGAAGCCGTCGGGATACGGGTCGGGGTCGTAGTAGTTGAAGTCGTAGCTCAAGTCGCTGCGATACTGGTTCGCCAGGTCGGGATGCGTGTACTGCAAGCCGTCGTCGACAATGCCGATGACCACGCCGGTCCCCAGGTATGAATCCCACGCATCGACAACGTTGGCGTCGGCGCCGGGCGTCCCGCCCGTCTGACCGGTGTTTTGCAAGTGCCATTGGTCGGAAAACAAGGTGTCGTCGGGAACGAAGCGTTTCTCGAGTTGATGCGGCACCAGCGGATAGAAATACTTCACCGCCTCGGACGCTTCGAGCGTGCCGGCGACGTCCTGCCAGCCGAGTTCGGTGGAGAACTGCCAGATAAAACCGTTGGGCAGCGAGGAGGCGTCGCCGACCGTGTCAGCGCCCAGCGCGGCCGCGGTCGTGTCCACCGAGTTTTCCTCCTGGAGGCCGACCACCCAACGCTCGGTCGATGCCAGGCTCTCCGCGGTATACTGATCGAGATCGGCCGCCTGATCGATGGCCCGGGCAAGGGTCTGATTCCAAACGAAGTCTTGATCGACTCCGGGCGGACTGATGCTCAGAAGTAATCGGTCTTCGAACTGTTCTAATCGCAGGCCGCGGCCGGCGGACGGTTTGCGTCCAAGCTTGTCGCTTCCAAAACCCCATCGGCGCGACGCCTCCGTGGAAAACCGCCGTAGCGAATTCCAGATGCTCATAGACTCTTCTCCTCCGATATCAATTACCCGGCATGCAGGTATTCGAACTCCAGTACACGCTGCACAACCAGCTAAAACGATATAACTTTGAGTATAACCACACATTCCTGGAAGAGCGAGTGAATTGCGCGCTGGCTATCCAAACATTCTGAAATCCGGCAAGAAGTCGGCCCAAAAAGTAACTCTAAAGAGGGGTTCGCTGCCGTTGCCGGGTCTTGGGCGGGCTCCGGTAGGGCGATGTCCCTTCGTCAAGCGACCATCGCGACCTCTCGGCAGCAAGATCGCAGCGTGCTGGAGTTCTTGACCACCTGCCGCCGAAAACATCCCTCGCCAGATGCGAGCCGATACGCTGATACATGCCGAGGACTCCGGCTTTTCCGGGCATTCGAGCGTTGACTTTGCCGATTTTTCTGCTCAAGAGGCTAGGGATGTTTCGGCGCCAACGGTATGATACAATCTCGGCCATGCACACGGTCGAGACGATTGCCGCATATCTGGAGCGATATGCCCCGCTCCGGCTAGCCGAGCAATGGGATAATGTCGGGCTATCGGTGGGCCGGCGAGATCGCGGCGTCGCGCGGGTGATGACGTGCTTGACAGTCACGCCCGCCACGGTCGCCGAAGCCGTCGAAGCGAAGGCCGATCTGATCGTCACCCATCACCCGATGCCGTTCGACGCCCTAAGGCGTCTGACGAGCGACACGACCACCGGGCGGGTGCTCTTGGAACTGATCGCCGCGCGGATCGCCGTCTACAGCCCGCATACCGCCTTCGACTCGGCCGAACGGGGCATCAACCAGCGGCTGGCCGAGGGGTTGAAGCTGCGGGGCATCACGCCGCTTGTACCCGACGACGAAGGCCAAGGGGCCGGGCGATGGGGTTGGCTCGAAGAGCCGTGTTCGCTCGAACAGCTCGCCGAGGCGGTCGGCGAGTTCCTTGCAATCGAGCACGTGCAGTTCGTCGGCGAGCCGAAACAGCCGGTCCGTACGGTGGCGGTCGCCTGCGGCGCGGCCGACGGGTTTCTCGTCGCCGCTCGTCAAACCGGCTGCGACGCCATGGTGCTCGGTGAAACGCGGTTCCACACGTGCCTGGAGGCCGAAGCGGTCGGCGTGGGGCTCGTACTTCCGGGCCACTTCGCCAGCGAACGCTTCGCCGTGGAGCAGCTTGCCGACGTGCTCGCCGGGGAGTTCCCCGCGCTGGAAGTCTGGGCCAGCCGGCGGGAGCGCGACCCCGTGCGATGGGCATCGCGCAGGGCACAGCGGGTGGAACGGTAGCCAGAAACGGATTTTACGACAGGCGAGTTTTCCGAGAACCAAGTCTTGAACCTATCCGACAGGTATCTTCCGGAATTGTGGCTGTTGGGTGTCTTCACCGCGTGCGCCTTGGCGTCGCTGGGGCCGTGGCTGTGGATGCTCATGCGCGTGTGGCATGAGAAGCCCATCCTCAAGTTCGAGCGGCGGCGGCCGGCGCCGTGGCGGGCGTCGGACATGATCATCGTGCTGAGCATTTACGTGGTGCTGCAACTGGCGGCGTTCGCCTCGGTGAGGGCGTGGTTGGGTCCCGAGATCACCCAGTCCCCGGTCATGTATGACGTCGAGGACGCCAACAACGCACACCTCGTCGCCCGGCTTGTCATCAAGGGCAGCGGCTGGATCCTGTTGCTATGTGGCTTCTCGGCGGTGGTTGTGGCCCCGATCGTCGAGGAATTCATGTTTCGCGTGGTGCTGCAAGGATACCTGGAGGGGGCACAGTGGCGATACCGAAAGCTGCTGCCGACGTTGCGGATGTTGATGCCCGGCGCCGTCGGGCCGATCTTGTTGACCTCGCTGCTTTTCGGGGGGATGCACTTTCGATGTAAGATGCCGCCGATGGACCCGAGGTTCCTGATCGGCGTAATGACGGGCGCTACCGTGGCCAGCCTGCTGACGGCGGCGTGCACGATCGTCGTTCTTCGCGTGCGCGCCGGCGCCACGGCCGCCGACCTGGGCTGGGCGCCGCGGAAGTTCTTCCGCGACTTCGCGTTGGGCCTGGCGGCGTTTCTGGCACTCGCCGTGCCCGTCTATGTACTCAAGATCGTGTCGGGCCAACTGCTGCCGGACTACATTTCCGCCGATCCGTTCCCCTTGTTCGTGCTGTCGCTGGCGTTGGGAACCATCTACTATTACACGCACCGAATCGTCCCGGCAATCGTCGCTCACATGTCGCTTAACGCCACGAGTTTGGCCATGGCGTGGTTCATGATGCGGTAGGCGGCAGGTAGTGGGTAGTGGGTAGTGGATAGTGTGGATAGTGGATAGTGGATTTCGTTTGCCTCAGAACGCCCCCGCACTGCGTTGCGGGGGTTGTTGCCGCCAAGTTCCAAGCGGTTATAATTGTGTCTCTTTGCGCTATTTCGCACTGAAGAGTAACGAGCAATTAGGCCCAAGAAAGCAAACGTTCAGGAAATCCACCATGGCGACGGGGTTTGGCGTGGTCGGTTGTGGAATGATCGCCCATTTTCATGCAAAGGCGATCGCGGATATCCGCGGGGCCAGGCTGGTGGCCGCCTGCGACACCGTGCCGGAGGCCGCCGACCGGTTCGCCGAGGCCACCGGCTGTAAGTCGTATCATAGCCTCAAAAAAAGGTGGGCCGATCCGGCGATCGACGTCGTCACCGTCGGCACGCCCAGCGGCGCCCACCTGGGGCCGGCCATCGCCGCCGCCGCGGCCGGGAAACACGTCATCGTCGAGAAGCCGCTGGAGATCAATCTCCGCCGCTGCGACAAGATCATCGCCGAATGCCAAAACGCCGGCGTCGTGCTCTCGGCCATCTTCCCCTCGCGGTTCCAC
>JAUWWA010000456.1 GCA_030617125.1 Pirellulales bacterium
CTCGATTACATCCACCGAACCTGCGGCGACGCGGAGATCTACTTCATCGCCAATCGCTTGGACCGCTGGGAGGAGACCGAGTGCAAGTTCCGCGTCGAGGGGAAGGTTCCCGAAGTGTGGCTTCCCGACACCGGCGAGCGGCTTCCCCAGGCGCTCTACGATGTCGACGTAGTTGAGGGCGGCACGCGCATTCCGCTGCGTCTGGCCCCGCACGGCTCGGCGTTCGTCGTGTTTCGTACGTTGCCGGAGCGCACGCGGCTGTTCTCGCTGCGCCGCAACGGGCGGCCGCTGTTTCCGGTATCATCGGGCCGGGTCGCGTCGTTTCCCGCCATCGACGTCCTACCCGCGGAGAACAATAACAACGCGTTCGAGCTACACATTTGGACGCCGGGCAAGTATCAACTGTGGAAGATGCACGGTCGAATCGGGTGGCTCGATGTCAAGGAAACCCCCGTCGTGCGTAAAGTCCCGGGCCCCTGGGAAGTCCGGTTTCCAAAAGGGCGGGGAGCGCCCGAGGCAGTTTCCTTTGATAAGCTCGTTTCGTGGACCAAACGCCTGGAAAACGGAATCAAGTACTTCTCCGGCACCGCCACCTATCGAAAGCAGTTCGACACGCCCGCCGCGTTGCTGAAGGAAAACCGTTATCTCGTCCTCGACCTCGGCGAGGTCAGAAACATCGCCGAGGTAATCCTCAACGGCGAGCATTTGGCCACACTCTGGACACCGCCCTTTCGCGTCAACCTCACCGGCCGGCTCCGCCGCGAAGGGAACGTGCTGGAAATCAAGGTCACGAACCTCTGGCCCAACCGGCTCATCGGCGACCAGGGCATGCCCGAGGATGGGCGATTCACCCAAACCAACGTGACGAAGTTCAAGAAGGATTCGCCGCTGCCGGAGTCGGGGTTGCTCGGCCCGGTATACGTCATGGTGGCCGGCCGGTACGTGGCGGTATTCTGAAAAAGGGGTCGAGACTATTCTCCGGTTGCTTGAGCAAGTTGACGGCGCCGAAACAACCTGGTACCAAGAAATCCGTCCCGCCCATTTTTCCCGTTTAACCGGACTGCCCAAAATAGCCCTGACCCTTTTCTCGTTCAGTGAATCCACCCACCGCCGAGCATGCGATCACCCTGATAGCACACGACGGCCTGGCCCGGCGCTATTCCATGACGCGGTTCGTCGAACGTAACGTGGAACCGGCCGCCCGGACGCGGCTCGACCGTTGCCTCTTCCAAGCGACTCCGATAACGGATCTTCACCCGGCAACGCAGCGGCTCAGCCGGCTCGTCGATGAGCCAGTTGGCGCCCGTAGCGGTGAGTTCCCTACGCGCCAACTCGGCCTTTGCGCCGATCACCACGCGGCGGCGGGCCGGCTCGATGCGAACGACGAAGTAGGGCTCGCCCATCGCCACGCGAAGCCCCCGGCGCTGGCCGATGGTGAAGCGTTCGTACCCGTCGTGCCGGCCGACCACCACGCCGTCGGTTGTGACGATCTCGCCGGAGGTGTCGGCCTCGCCGCGATGTTCCCGTACGAATCGCGCATAATCCTGATCCGGCACGAAGCAGATTTCCTGGCTGTCGGGCTTCTCGGCTACCCGCAACGCCAAGCGACCGGCGATTCGCCGAATCTCTTCCTTGTGGTACTCGCCCACGGGAAACATCAGCCGAGGCAACAACCGCCGCTCGATGCCAAAGAGCACGTACGACTGGTCCTTTGACTCGTCGCGCCCACGGCACAAGGCGATCTCACCAAACGTCCCCAGACTGCTTTCCGGGGGAGCCCAGCGAGGCACAAGCCGAGCGTGATGGCCGGTGGCGACGAACTCGGCGCCCACGCCATCGGCGTACTGAAGCAGCTTGCCGAACTTGATCCAGGTGTTGCAGATGATGCACGGGTTGGGCGTGCGGCCGGCGGTGTACTCGTCGACGAAGTAATCGACGATTCGTTCGAACTCCTGCTCGAAGTTGATCGCGTAGAACGGGATGCCGAACATGTCGGCCACGCGGCGAGCGTCGGCGGCATCCGCAGCACTGCAACAGCCCTGTTTGCAAGATCCGGCGCTTTGCGACTCCTGCCCGTGGCGCATGAACACGCCGATCACATCGTGGCCGGCCTCGCGCAGCACCCACGCCGCCACGCTGCTGTCGACACCTCCGGACATGGCCAACACGACCCGCGACATGGAACACACTCCCGCTACGGCAAGGGTTCGTAGCGACCCGATTTGTCGGGTCGCACCAAAGTTGAACCGCCCAAGGACCGCATGAATGCGGTCACTACGAACAGCCTATGCCAGCCAGCTTACCACCCGAACACGCACCGCAGAAGCCCCCGGTTGACCTTCGGTCGCCGCGCTACACAATGGGTATGTGTTCGGCGTCGGCCAACCGATGGCGACGATCCAACACACGCAGAGGGAGCAATCGCCATGAGCATCGCCCGGCACTAATGTCGCCGCTTTCTGGAACTGATGCTGCTGGCCGCCGTGATAGCCGGCTGTAGCGGCGGCGATCGGCCGACGCTCGGCAGGGTAACCGGCACGGTGACGCTCGA
>JAUWWA010000448.1 GCA_030617125.1 Pirellulales bacterium
CAAAAGCTTGCCGACGATCCGTCAATGCCCGCGAGCGTCTCCCGCTCGTCGGCGGACCTGGCGCGGCGCCTGGGCCAAGACTTGAGTTTCCGAATCTTCGACGACGCCACTTACGGGACCCTCAGCAGCGACGGCCGATTCGTGTTCTCGATCGAAGACCTTCCGATGGGAATCGGCCGTTCTTCGTCGCGGCAGTTCATCGTTTTCGGCGGGCGGCCCCGCGAGACTTCCACTCGCAGACGCTACAATCGCCTGGCGGCGCACGATTTGCTTACCGGCAAGCTCGGCTGGCAGATCGGTGGTCCTCCCGGCGAGAAATCTTTGCCCCAGGCCGGCACGTTCTTTCTCGGACCGCCGTTGCCGCTGATGGGCCGACTCTACGTGTTGGGCGAAGCCAAGGACGAGATCCGGCTGCTGGCGCTAGACGCCAACAAGGAGGGCGACCTGCTCTGGTCGCAGCAACTGGCGATGGTCGACCGCGACGTCCTGCTGGATCCGTGGCGCCGCGCGGGTGGAGCTTCGCCTTCGTATGCCGACGGGATTCTGGTGTGCCCCACCTCGACCGGCGCCGTGGTGGCCGTTGATCCGGCGACTCGGTGGCTCCTGTGGGGCTATCGCTACAGTCGCCGCGACGACCTCCGTCAATTGCAGGGCATGTTTGCGATGCCGGTCCGTTCGGACACCCGTACGGGATCAGCGGCGGGTTGGTCCGGCGCCACCGCCATGATCGCTGACGGACGCGTGCTCGTCAGTCCGGTCGAGTCGGATTCGCTGCACTGCCTGAACCTGATCGACGGCGAACTGCTTTGGAAGTACCGCCGGGAGGACGAGCTGTACCTTGCCTGCGTGCACCGGAACAAGGTGGTGTTGGTCGGCCGCGACGAAGTCCGGGCCGTTTCGCTTTCCGAGGCAACGGAAGAGACGGAGACGGTGCGACGATTCGAGCGAACCGCGTCCCGCGGAAAAGTCGTCTCCAGCAAGGTGAAAGTGAAGCGTCCCAAGCCGGCGTGGAACGGCCGTACGATAAAGCTGCCCCCCGGCAGCATGCCCAGCGGCCGCGGATTCCTCAGCGGCGACCACTACTTCCTCCCGCTGAGCACTGCCGAGGTGGTGGCGATCGACCTGGCCGCCGAGAAGATATCCCACGTCTCCAAGTCGCGCAAGGGCCGCGTTCCGGGGAATCTGATCTGTCACCGCGGCAAGATCATCTCCCAAGGTCTCGACGGGATGGAGCTGTATTACCAATCGGAGTTCGCTCGCGACCAAAGAGACCGGCGACTGGCCGTCCGCGCCGACGATCCGGTCGGCCTGGCACTTCAAGGGGAACTCTTCCTGGAGGAAGGCAAACTGACGGAGGCAGTGGCCTCGTTGCACCGCGCGCATCAACTCATCGAGAAGCCGGACAAGAGATTGCGCGTCCGCGGCTTGCTGCGGGATGCACTGTTTGACTCTTTGCGCACGCAATTCGCCGTGCATCGGGAGCGAGCGAAAGAAATCGAGGAACTTCTCGACACGGCCGAACAACGAGCGACCTATCTGCGGCTGATGGCGACCGGCCTGCACGAGGCGGGCGAGTGGCGGGAAGCGCTGGCGCACTACTTGAAGCTGATCGATCTCGACCGGGAACATCGGGGGATGGAAACGGTCGCGCGGGGGCATTCGGTGCGCCGCGACCGCTGGGTGCAGTCTCAGTTGGCCGAGTTGCGCGGGAAGGCCACCGACCAGGCGGCTTTCGACGCCGCGATTGAGGCCCGCTTTCAAGCCGCCCTCGATGCACCCGGCGCCGACCGCTTGCGGCAGTTCCTCAGCTACTTTGCCAACCAGGCCATCGAAGACAATGCGCGGCGCGAGTTGATCCGCCGCCTGAAGGAATCGGGCGACTTGCTCGAAGCCGAGCTGCTGCTGTGGCAGGATTGGCGGTCGTCCGACCCGGCCGTTGCGGCGGCGGCCACGGCCGAACTGGCCGACCTGCTTTCCCGCTCGAAGCGCCCCGAGGACGCCGCGCGGTGTTATCGGCGGCTGGGCGAGGAATTCGCCGACGTGGTCTGCCGGGACGGAAAGACGGGTAAAGAGCTTTGCGACGCGCTGCCGGAAGACGGCGAAATCCGCCGCGCGCTTCGGCGCGACGAAAGCTGGCCGGCCGCCGGTGTCAAGTCCACGGTCACCACCCCCACCCGGTCGACAAGCGGGGCCACCCAGCCCCGATACACGCTGGCCTATCGCGGCGATCCGGCGCCGTTCTTTTCCGAAACAACCGTCCAATACGACCAGAGCAACCGGCTGGTTTCCGGACGCGACGCGTTGGGCGGGCAGTCCTGGAAGGCATCGCTGGCCGAGGCCAGCCGGAATTACTCCCTGCCTTACAACGCGGCGATCAGTCACAGCCACGTCTGCGGGCACTTGTTGCTGTTGTCGATGGGCTACAAGATCATGGCGGTCGACACGTTGGGGGCGGCCGACGAGAACGGTCAGCAGCGGGTGCTGTGGCACGCCGACAGTTTCGACCCGACGTCCGAGAGCACCCGCATGCCCCACCTGGCTATCCGCATGGCCAACTTGCCGTTGGGATGGCGCCCGCCGTACATGCCCCCGCCGACGGCCAACTCCGTGGGACCGGTGACCGGCCGGTACGTTTGCTATC
>JAUWWA010000258.1 GCA_030617125.1 Pirellulales bacterium
ACTTCGTCGCCACGGGCAGCTTCACGTTCGACGGCGTCTCCGAGACCAACGGCTTCCACCCGCTGTTGTTTTGGGTCGAAGCCGCCGCCTTTGCCATCTTCGGCACCGACGCCGATCCGATGAGTCAATACGTGGGCCTCGTCCACGGGATGTCGGCCGTATTCGTGCTCTCGATCGTTGGATGCGCGTGGCTTGTTACTCGGCCGGTGGCATCGGCGGACGACGCCGCGGCGCAGGGTGCCCTGCTGTTGGCGACGTGTGCCCTGCTCGTGCCGCGTTTCACGATGCCGTATCTCGGCGGCATGGAGGCGATCCTGGTGCTGCCGCTGCTGATTCTGCTCGGTGGGGCGGCGTGGCGGGGCCGCTACGCGTCGGCCGGACTGCTGGCGAGCTTGCTGGTGATGGCTCGGCTCGACATGCTGCCGTACGTCGTCTTCCCGCTCGCCCTGGCGTGTGCATGGCGGGAGCATTGCCGCCGCGGGGCGCCGCTGCGTGCCGGCTTGTGGCTGCTCCTGCCGGCCGCGACGGCAACCGTCGCACTGATGGCCTGGCACGATCGCCACTTCGGGCATCCGATGCCCATCCACGGCGTACTGAAGAGCTGCCTGCCGTGGATTCACTTCCAGTGGCGCCAGGTATTCGCCCGAGCGCGCGACCCGATCACGCTGCCGGCGGCGTTGGCGTCGGCGGTGGTTGGGACGTGTCTGTTGCTGCGTCGTCGTCACGCCGGCGGGGAAGTGCGGGGGCTGGGGCTCGTGGCCGCGGTGCTATGCCTGGTGCAATTGGCTGCGTTCATGTTGTTTCAGAAGTGGTCGAAGCCGGTTCCGGTGTGGTATTTCGGCCCGGCCGTGCTCACCGGGACGTTCGCCCTGGCGGTCGGCGTGGCCAACACGGTTTCGCCCCGGCAGCTTCGCGTGCTGGGCGCTGCGGCGGCCATCGGCGTGCTGGCCGTCAACTTCGCGTCGATCGCCAAGGCGTGGTGCCGCGGCTCGCCGCTGTGGGCCGTGCCGCCGGGCCAAACCGCCCGGGCCGCCGGCCGGCCCGAACCGCTCATCGAGTTCATGAAATCCCAGCCGCCCGACGAGCGCTGGGCCTGCACCGACTGCGGGAAACTCGCCTTCTGGAGCGAACGGGCAGTGGTCAATCTCGACGGACTGATCAACGACTTCGAGTACCAGGACGCCCTGCGCGACCGGCGACTGGCCGCGTATCTGCGCGAGAAGAACGTGCGATATCTCGTTTTCCTCGCCTGGAACAGACCGCAAACCCAGCGCCGGCAGTACGAGCCGATGTACGAGTGCCGCGTGGCGCCGGACGTCTTCTCCGGCGACTACGACCAGGCCGAGTTCTACGTCTACTCGTACCGCTACATGACGTACTCCGACCGCGTTCGGCTGCCACGCGAGGCGGAGGTCTGGCGCTCGGCCCCCGCGCCCGACTGCCACGTGCTGGCCAAGGCGGTGGTGTTCGATTTACAAAACTAGAACAGCAACACGGCCGCGGTGACGACGGTGGTCCAAAGTCCTTCCTTGTTGCCTCGGGCCGTCTGCACGCACGCCTGGGTTCGGACAATCTTGCCCGACATGTGGTAGATTTCCTTGCGCTCGTCGTAGGCGGTTTCCGGGTCAAACTCGATACCCAAGGTGGTGGCGAGCATGGTGGCGGCCATGTCTTCGACCAGATCGCTCAGGTGGGGCTTCGACATGCCGTAGCCGTGATGTTCGCTGATGTAGCCGTACTGGTTTCCGTCGGCGGGCACGGCCAACCCGATACCCGCCCCCACCTGTCGCAAGGGTTCGTTGGTGGTGGCTTCCGAGAGGACCACGTGGGTGATCTGGCCGGGCCGAAGCTTGGCAAGGCCTCGCTTGGTCGAAATGACCTTGCAGTGTGGCGGAAAGATGCTCGAGACGCGGACCAGGTTGCACACCTCGATCCCCGCCGACCGCAGAGCCAACTCGAAGCTCTGCAAGCGATTCCGATGCCTGCCGACGCCCTTCGTGAAGAACGCCTCTTTCGGTACTGGCCGATCTGACACCT
Organism: Pirellulales bacterium; assembly: GCA_030617125.1. Taxonomy (GTDB): domain Bacteria; phylum Planctomycetota; class Planctomycetia; order Pirellulales; family Thermoguttaceae; genus JAUWWA01. The sequence continues at coordinate 2,038 of JAUWWA010000258.1, forward strand.
ATTCGTTTCTCCCCGGATCGAGTTGACCTGTCACACTATTAGCCGGTTTCGCTGATTCTGACAAGCACCCTTGACAAACCGCTCGCACTGCCGTGAAATCGGTCTCACGCGAAGGGAGTTCCGCACGATGGCCAGAGACCTACATGACGGCCGCGACGACGGCCTGACGCCGCTCGAATCGCTCGATGTCCGCCGCGCGGCGAACTTCGCGGAGATGCTCCGCGGGATGTCGAAAACCGCGTTCGGCGCCCGGCGGCTCGGCGAGGCCTTCGAGGTGCTTACCGCCATGGCCGACGATCCGCAGTGCACCGTCGTCGTGACCGTCTCCGGTGCGATGACCGTGGCCAAGATGAGCCGCGTGCTCTGCGAGATGATCGAGGCCGGGTTGGCCCAACTGATCGTCTGCACCGGGGCATTGCTGGCCCACGGGCTGTCGGAGGCCATCGGCTGTACGCACTATAAGTACAACGGCGACGTGCCCGACGAACAACTCTACGAGCGGGGATACAACCGTGTGTACGACACGCTGGAAATGGAAGCCAATCTATGCCGGGCCGAGGCATTCATTGGTGAGGTGCTCGACGCGATGGACCTCTCGCGACCGACGTGTTCGTGGGAGTTGAACCGAGAGATCGGCCGGCGGCTTGTCCAACGCGACCAGATGCCGAGCATTCTCGGTTGCGCGTACCGGCGGGATGTGCCGGTCTATGTGCCGGCGCTGACCGATTCGGAGCTGGGTCTGGACATCGCCGCGCAGAGTCTCGCCCGAGGCGGGGCGAAGGTTAGTGAGAACGATCCGGAGAAGTTCTTCTCGACCGTCCCGGCCTTCAATCCGTTCCTGGATCTTCATGACTACACGCGCCGGATTCTCGCGGCCAAGCGACTGGGAATCTTCACCGTCGGCGGTGGTGTGCCGCGCAATTGGGCCCAGCAGGTTGGGCCGTTCGTCAATATCCTCAACGTTCGGCTGGGAACTGGTCTGACGGTCCCCCGTTTTCGCTACGGCGTGCGCATTTGCCCCGAGCCAGCCCATTGGGGCGGGCTAAGCGGCTGCACCTACAGCGAAGGCGTCTCCTGGGGCAAGGTCCTCAGCCGGGCAGAAGGCGGGCGATTCGCCGAAGTCCACTGCGACGCGACCATCGCCTGGCCACTGTTGGTTCGCGCGATGCTCGACACCCGCACGCAGTCTCACGATTCGTGGGACGAGAGTGTTTAGCTACCACGCCCTCACGGGGCGATGGCTGGGCATCGACGCCCCGGCTTAAGCGGCTGGATTCCCCTCGGAACCACGCAAGCCGGAACTACCGATTCGCGGCGTAGCGCCGCGGTGAACTCTGGAACCGCCTCAACGTAACCGGGCTGGCAAACAGGTACAGCCGGCCCTGGTAAATGGCGGCGTGCTCTATTGTGCCCGGAATACGGCGCTGCGAGTCCACCAGCAACGCCGGATCGTGGCCACCGTGCGCCGGCACGTCGCGCTCGGCGTTGGCCAGGAAGAGTTGCCGCTGCCGGGCACCGGTGAAATGGTACGCGCGGTCATGATGCACTGTACGGTAGCTGGCTTTGCCCGGCGTCCACCGCTGCGCGGTGACCAGTTCCACCGGACAATAGCCGTCCAATGCGGTCGGCGGTTCTTCCGCGTGGCCGGTATCATGGGGTTTTGCATCCTCGAAGTGGCTGGCCGGCCGCACTGCGCGCCAGCGCAGGGGGTGTTCATCCGGCAGCACCATTTGGGGCGCCGTTCCGCGGTAGTGCAAGATGGCGAACCGGGCCGAGTGCGTTGTGACGTGCCCGCCAATTCCCCGACCGATGTCGCCATGGGAGTTGGATCGTAAGGCCTCGCTCCAATTAGCCCGAGGCGATTCCATTTTCACGGGACTCGTTGCCGGTTTGTCGACGAGCGGGTCCGGAGTCCGCGTCGGCAATTCGGTCCGGTCGGTATTCTGCTCGGCGGAAGGCGGCTCCGCTGCCGGGTCTGGCTCAGAAGGCGGTTCCGACTCGGAAGGCTGGTTTCCGTCCGAGGGCAGGCCCGGCAGACTGCCGGGCAGGATGCCCGGTAGAATCGATTCCTGCGGCGTGCCGGGCTCGGCGGGCACTTCGGGCATGGCTCCTTCGATGTGG
>JAUWWA010000213.1 GCA_030617125.1 Pirellulales bacterium
CTCAGACATGTGGCAGGCCAGGGCACTGGGATTCGTCGGACGAGGCAAGCAGCGTCGGGTCGATTTTCCCTTTGGCGCGAAACCCGACTTATGTATGTCAACTATTGAATCGAAGAGGGTGTCCCCCAATCCCCAATCTCCAATTCGCAATCCCCAATCCCTAATCCCCATGCCTCTACTCATCGACGGATACAACGTGCTGCACATCGTCGGCATCATCGGCCGGGGTGTTGGGCCTGGCGGCCTGCAGCGGTCGCGGTTAGCGATGTTGAACTTCCTGGCCGAATCGCTCGAGCCTGTGGAGGTCTCCCAAACGGCCGTCGTCTTCGACGCCCGCGACGCGCCGCCGGGATTGCCCCGCGTGATCGACCATCGCGGCATCACCGTCCGCTTCGCCGCACGGCACGACAGTGCCGACGCCCTGATCGAGGAACTGATCCGCGCCGATTCGGCCCCGCGCCGGTTGACGGTTGTGTCGAGCGATCACCGGATCCAACGGGCCGCCCGACACCGCAAGGCCAGGGCCGTCGACGCCGACGTCTGGTACGCTGAGGTCGTGCGTCGACGCCAAGAGCGGCAAGAGTCGCTGCCGGAATCGGCGATCCGGCCGCCCGTTCCGCTCTTGGAGGAGGACGTGAACTACTGGATTCGCCAGTTCGGCGGCGAGTCGCTGCTGAAGGAGTTGGCCGAATTGGAAGCGTCAGAATCGACGGGATCGGCGGCCGGCTCGCGCCACCAGATCGTCCGCGAACCGAAGCGAGAGAAGAAAACAAATGATGTCTATCAGCAACGAGAAGACTTCGGCTGCTGTCGAGGAGTTCATGCAGGGGGTCGTCAGCAAGAACTACAGGGAACTCGAGTTCCATCAGGCCGTCCTTGAGGTGGTGGAATCGGTGATGCCGGTCGTCCTGGCAACGCCCGCCTATCAAGACGCCAAGATCCTCGAGCGGCTGGTGGAGCCGGAGCGGGTGATCATGTTCCGCGTGCCTTGGATCGACGACCGAGGCGAGGTGCAAATCAACCGGGGATTCCGTGTGGAGATGAACAGTGCGATCGGGCCCTACAAGGGCGGGCTGCGATTCCACCCTACCGTCAATCTCGGCGTGCTGAAGTTCCTCGCCTTCGAGCAGGTCTTCAAGAACAGCCTGACCACGCTCTCGATGGGCGGCGGCAAGGGCGGCTCCGACTTCAACCCCAAGGGTAAGAGCGACAACGAGGTGATGTGGTTCTGCCAGTCGTTCATGAACGAGCTGTTTCGCCACATCGGCCCCGAAACGGACATCCCCGCCGGCGATATCGGCGTGGGCGCCCGGGAAATCGGATACCTCTTCGGACAGTACAAGCGACTGGCCAACCGGTTCTCCGCCGTGCTGACCGGCAAGGGGTTGGAGTACGGCGGCTCGCTGATCCGGCTGGAGGCCACCGGCTACGGCGCGGTCTACTTCGCCCGGGAGATGCTCGCCACCCGCGGCCAGAGTGTCGAGGACAAGGTCGCCGCCATCTCTGGCTCCGGAAACGTCGCCCAGCACACGGCCGAGAAGCTGCTCCAACTCGGCGCGAAAGTAATCACCTTGTCCGACTCGGCCGGCACGATCGTCGACCAGAACGGCATCGACGAGGAGAAGCTGGCCTGGGTTATGGAGTTGAAGAACGTCCGCCGCGGCCGCATCCGCGACTACGCCGAGAAGTTCACCGGCGCCAAGTATCTGACCGACACTAAACCTTGGGGCGTCCCGTGCGATCTGGCCTTCCCCAGCGCCACGCAGAACGAGATCGATCGCAACGACGCCGAGACACTGGTCAACAATGGCTGCATCTGCGTCTCCGAAGGCGCCAACATGCCCACCGCACCCGAGGGCGTCGACATCTTCTTGGAGAATAAGATACTCTATGGGCCGGGCAAGGCGGCCAACGCCGGCGGCGTGGCTGTCTCCGGCTTGGAGATGGCCCAGAACCGGGGCTTCCTGCACTGGCCGCGTGACGAAGTGGACCAGCGACTCCAGCAGATCATGCACGCCATCCATGAGAACTGTGTAAAGTACGGCAAGAACGGCGACTTCGTCAATTACGTCCAAGGCGCCAACGTCGCCGGGTTCGTCAAGGTCGCCGACGCCATGCTCAAGCAAGGCGTGGTCTGAACCTGGGCTGTAGGAAGCGATACCAGGCGCCGACACCGGCAACTCCCAGATCACCTGGAACCCGTTGTCGTCGAGCTTCCGAAGCCGCCCCAGCAGCGGCTCGAACAGCCGCCCGAGCGCCTCTTCGTCGCGGTCCCAATCCGTGGCGGTAGCCACGATGGCCGCGTCGGGCTTGAGTGCCCAGGATGAGATGAAGATACGCCCCTTGCGGTGCCGGCGACTGATCTCGGCTAGCTCCGCCGCCTCGGTTTCGCGAACGACCGCCACCCGGGCGAGTGTGTTGCTGCGAAGGCAGTGGTCCGAGATCCAGCCGCCGTCGGTAACGATCAGGTCGTCCGGCCCTGCCTGGCGGATCAGGTACTCGTTGGCGGCGTACCAGTAGTCTCCCGCCCTGGTGGTTTGCGGCAGGACGCTTCCCAGCAGATTGGTCACCAGCAGCGAGGCGATCAGCACCGCGGCTGCCGGTGCGGCCCAGCCGTGCGCCCCGGGCCGCGAAAGCCGCAGCACGATCGCCAGCGACGCCACCGGGATCAACATCACCCAAAACTCGATGTTCTGCGGCTCCCAGAGCGTGTTGAACACGGTGTAGGCGGCCAACGTGCCGGCGGCGAAGACCGCCAACGCAATCCGCTCTTCGGCGTGCGGCGTGGGATCTTCGGCCTTGCGGCGCAGCGGGACGACGCACGCGACGGCGACGGCCAGGCCCGAGATGCCCGCCAACGCAGCCGTGCCCAGACACAACCACCGAACCGGCGGTGCGATGCTTTCGGCCAGGAACCGGTCGTCGGCGAGGAACCTCCCGGGCTGGAGTCTCGCGATGGTGTCGTGGAAGAAGTCGAACCCGTAGAGGAAGTGCAGTCCGCAGACCGCCCGGCCGAGCCCCATGAGCGCTTTGATCGGGTTGGCCGGCGACCACGGCGTCCACAGCCCGCCGGCGGCGGTGCCTTTCGACCACTCGACGGCCTCCGCAAAGCTCGAACACCCGTGGACCGTACACGCCACGCCAAGGTAAACGCCTCCGACCACCGCGGCCGACACGGCGCCGAACACGGCCAGTCCGCCGGCGAGCGATCCGAACGAGACCGTCTGCCGACGGCGATACCAGATGGTCGAGACCGCCGCGACCAGGATCGGCAGCAGCAAGACGTGCTGCTGGTGGAACAGCACGGCCAACGAGAAGAAGCCTCCCAGGGCAAGGAACCGTCGCGTCGTGAATCCGTGTTCGGCCAGATTCAACAGCACCAAGACGCACAGCAGGATAAACGGCAGCGGCAGAATGTACGTCTCCGCCTCGACGCTGTACCACCAGAACCCGTAGCAGACGGCGGTCATGCCGGCGCACAGCACGCCGTGGAAATCGTCCAGTCCCAACCGCCGCGCGAGGTGAAACAACACGAAGACGGCCGCGGCGGCCGCGAGCACGTTGTTCAATTGAATCGGCAGCCCCGCGTCGCCCGAGTATCCGGCAAGCCGCCACGTATGGTACGCGACCCAATTGAAGCTGGCGAACAGCACGTGGTTCGGGTAGAACAACTCGCCGAGGTCGGCGCCGCGCACGACCTCGATGTAATGGCCCGAGTCCTCGCCTTCGGTATGATTCGCGGCCAGCGCCAACGGGTATCCGCACAGGACGATCGCCGCCAACGCCCACGGCAGCCAGGCCCGTCGCCGGGCAGCCGCGGCCGCGTGCCGATCGACCGCGTCGCCGGCGCCCGGCCGCCCAGTAGCTTCCTCAGTCATCGTCCGGTCTCCGGATCGGTCGTCGCCTTGCGTCAAAAGCCCCCGCAAAACCATACGTTGCGGGCTCAGGCGCCAGGTGTCAGGCATCAGGTGTCAGGCGCCAGGTATCAGGTATCAGGTGTCAGCTTTCGGCTTTCGGCTTTCCGTCTCTGCCCACTGCCCACTGACCACTGCCCTCTGACGTACATCGACGAGCAAGTGCCGTTTTCCCGGGGTTTTTTGAATTATTGGTGTTTCTGGGAGTATGTTTTGCCGTGTCAGAAATTCCCATCGGCCGCCACGCGCGGCCGTAAGTTGTTGCGTCGGAAGCACTTGCAGCGCCGGGCAATCGGCACTTCACGCCTCCCCAAACCCTCGTCAAGCCAAATTCGCGCCGAACGTTCTCGCCACAACTCACGCCGCCCCAACGACTTAAACCCGCCGGAATTATTAACCGTTTTGGCCGCCCCAAATTGCAAAAATAGTGGTCAGTGGTCAGTGGGTAGTGGTCAGTGTCCGCGAAGCGTTCCTCATCATTCATCATTCATCATTCATCATTCATCATTCCTTTTTCATCCTTGACATGAACAAATGTACCATATCGCGCGGCCAATTTCAAGCCCAACCATCGGGCCAGCCGCCGCGGCAATGCACTTGTGGCTTCCGGCTGCTTTGGTATGATTTCGACGAAAGGAGGACCAGACATGGCCAAGAAACCCACAAAAGCCACGGCCGGGAAACGGAAAAGCCGAGCCCGACGCGGCGGCAAGCCGCGAAAGGCCGCGCCACGACCCCGATGCGGTCTGTGCGGCAGAACCGGCAATCTGACCAAGACGGAATGCTGCGATCAGTGGATCTGTGATGATGAGGATCAGTA
>JAUWWA010000031.1 GCA_030617125.1 Pirellulales bacterium
CCTTTCCGGGTGTCCACGATCCCTGGGGAAGGCCAAAGTGATTTGGGAGTAGCCGAATTCAAGAAATGGTGCAGGCTAGTTAGCAAACATGACTCAGCGAAGAAAACCCGCCGCAACTAAGTGACGTAGGACACCGTTCGCGTGAGATAGACCGCGAGTTGACGGTCACGACATAAGAGAGGAAGGAATGGGAAGTTTCGACCCAAAAGAGATTCTAACTGGTTTGGTCTTGATTGTAGCGGGGGGCTTTGGCCATTGGTTATGGACTACGATTAGTGAGTGGCGAAAGCGAATTATTTGTGAGGTTGACAATTGGCACATAGATTATCTGGCAGAGAAAAGAGACAATTCGGGCGGAATAGTTGTCATAGATGAACCGCGAGAAGGTGCATCGGCGGATTACAAATTCAATATCCGTTTTTTCAACAAGAAATCAAAAGCAATCGGCCTGCACAAATTCTCGTTACAATTCACATCCGAATTACGGCAGCGGCCCAACTTCGAGCATGAAGATAGCGCATTATGGCACGGGCCAGTTTCCCACGGGAGTTTTGGGTACAGACAAGATGACTTACGGGAATTGACGCTTATGCCTCACGACTGGACACCGGACAATATCAAAGGGCATAGTGAACCGGAAGAGACAAAAGCAATTGCCCGAAGCAACGCCGTTAGGCTTGCTGCCCACACTACAGAAGGAAGAAAACGCTATTGGCATGTCGCGACTCTCAAGCCAAAAGGAAAAATGAAATAGAACGCCGTTGGCGTGAGATAGACCGCGAGTTGGAACAAATTCGCAACGTCAAAATAACTAAAGGCACAGACCCGGCGAATCGGGATGGGGTTTGATACACTAACTGGCGTATCGTTTCTAATGCATTGCCACCTTGTGCGTGACCATTCGTCCCACGACTCGCAAGCAGCCCCGATCCCGCTTTGGCCCGATTGCCGCTACAATGGCCGGCATGAGCACGTCTGAAAAATCGTCCGCCGAAACGCTGGCCACGCCGGTGCAATTCCTTAAAGGGGTGGGCCCCGCCCGGTGCGAACTGCTCGAGCGGCTCGGCCTGCGGACCGTTAGCGACGTGTTGTTCTTCTTTCCACGCGATTATCAGGACTTCAGCGACGAGCGCGACGCCGGCGAGTTGGAGGAGGGCAAGCTGCAAAGCGTGCGCGGCGTGGTCGAGGAAATCGAATTGCGTTCGACCGGCGCCGGCGGATGCGTGCTCGGCGTGCTGGTGCGGTCCGCCGGCGGTTACCTGCGCGGCGTCTGGTTCAACCAGCCGTTCATGCAGGAGAAGTTCTCCCACGGCCAGCGCGTGATGCTCTCGGGCAAGCCGAAATACGAGGGGCTCGTCTGGGTGATGAGGCATCCGCGGTTCGAGACGCTCGCCGACGAAGAGGACGAGCCGGCCGGGGAAATCCTGCCCGTCTATCCGCTCACCGAGGGGCTCCAGCAATGGCAAATGCGCAAGATCGTTCGCGGCGTGGTCGAAACGCACAGCGACCTGCTCGAGGAAGTCTTTCCGCAGAGCTATCTCGACGAGCACGCGTTGTGGCCGCTGCGTCGGGCGTTGCCGCAGATTCATTTCCCCGACGACCATGCAAGCCTCGAACGGGCCCGTCGGCGGTTCGTTTACCAGGAGCTGTTCATCTTGCAGCTTGCGTTGGCGGTGAAGCGCCGGCAGCAGCACGACCAGCGACGCTCTCCGGTATTGGAGGCGACCGCGAAGATCGACGCGAGGATCCGCCGGCTGTTCCCGTTCGAGTTGACCGCCGGGCAAAAGCAGACGATTTCTGAGATTGCGGCCGACATGTCGGCGGCGACGCCGATGAACCGGCTGCTGCAAGGCGACGTGGGCAGCGGGAAGACGGTGGTGGCCGTGTACGCGATGCTGCTGGCGGTCGCCCACGGCTACCAGGCGGCGATGATGGCGCCGACCGAGGTCCTCGCCCGGCAACACGTCCTGACGCTCGAGAAGCTGTTGGCCGCAAGCCAGGTCCGCCGCGTTCAATTCACCGGAGGGCTTCCGCCGAAGCAGCGCCGTGCGACGGTCGAACAGATCGTCGCCGGCGAAGTCGACGTGGTCGTCGGCACCCAGGCCATCATCCAGGACGACGTCGCCTTCGACAAACTCGGACTGGTCGTGATCGACGAGCAGCACAAGTTCGGCGTCCGCCAGCGGGCGACGTTGAAGCACGCCGGGCTCGATCCGCACTACCTCGTGATGACCGCCACGCCCATCCCGCGGACCGTCACCATGACCCTGTTCGGCGACCTGGACGTCTCGACGCTTCGCGACAGCCCGCCGGGCCGGCAGCCGGTGAACACGTATTGCGTTGGCGAGGAGAAGCGCGCCGGATGGTGGGAGTTCTTCCGCAAGAAGCTTCGCGACGGCCGGCAAGCGTACATCGTCACGCCGCTGGTCGACGAGTCGGAGCAGCTCGCCGCCGCCAGCCTGGAAGCAACCTACGAAACGCTGGCCAACGGCGAGTTGGAGGCGTTTCGGCTCGGGCTGATCCACGGCCGGATGAGCCCGGCCGAGAAGGACGCCGCCATGGACGACTTCCGCCGCGGCGAGATTCAGGCGCTGGTGTGCACGTCGGTCGTCGAGGTGGGCGTCGACGTGCCGAACGCCACGCTGATGGCGATCGAGGACGCCCAGCGTTTCGGGCTGGCGCAGTTGCACCAGCTTCGCGGCCGGATCAGCCGCGGCAGCTACCCGGGCTTCTGCTGCGCGTTCGCCGATCCGCAAACCGAAGAGGCCGCCGAACGACTCAGGGCGTTCACGTCGACCACCGACGGCTTCGAGTTGGCCGAGACCGACTTCCGCCTGCGCGGCCCCGGCGATCTGTTCGGCACGCAACAGCACGGGCTGCCGCCGCTGCGCATCGCCGACCTGCTGCGCGACAACGAGGTTCTCGACGAAGCGCGGCGCGACGCCCATGCGCTGATCGCCGCCGACCCCGGCCTGAGCAACCCCGACCACGCCAAGCTCCGCGAGCGGGTGGTCAAACGCTACGGCAAGGCGTTGGAGGTGGGCGACGTGGGGTAGGATGGCGTTTCCTCACACGGTTACAACTCACCGCCGGAGAATTCCTCTGGTGTCATCGTCTGTCGCGCAGCGTGACGGATGTGGAGCACGTGGACTTCGCGCCGGCAGACAGTGAAAAGCGCTCGATAGACCCCACCACGACGGCCGTAAAGAAGCTGACGGATCTCTTCGTCAATGTAATCGTTTTCGGGAGCAAATCCACAACGCTCGGGGTGCTGCCCGAGCGTCTCCAAGGCATTGAGAAAGCGATTGAACCAGCGCGCGGCGTTCTCGGGCGAACGTTCGGCAATCCAGCGGTAGGCCTGCTCCAGATCGTCCAAAGCCGTCGGTTGGATGATCAGCTTGTACTTCATGCATGCTGCGGGATCTTGTACTTCTTGCGGAGCTTATCAAAAGCCTCTTCCGCCGGGAAGCCTTCACCCTGTTGCATCGAGTTCAGTCCCTTGCGAATCCCCACGACGGCTTCCGCCATGTCGACCAGCGCCAGCAGGCGTTGGTAGGATCGGGCGCTTTGCACGACGACTTCCGCTTTGCCGTTGACGGTCAGCACCAGCGGCCGCCCGGTCCGCTTCAATCGGCCGAGGAATTCCACGGAGTTTCGCTTGAAATTCGACAGCGAATGGATGTCTTGAGCAATATCCAACATGGGGTCTCCTTTGGGCATTAAATTTACATTATATTTAATGCTACCATCTTCCCGCTGCAAAGGCAAGGGGGCATCCGCCGCGAGTTGAACTAGCCGCCACATGTGGCGATGCGGCGTATCGCGTTGAGCCGGTTCGCGACCGGCTTCGGCAAGGCATTGGAGTTGGGCGACGTGGGCTAGTCGAAGTAGTCAGTGATCAGTCGTCAGTGGTCAGTGTTCGAGGGTCTGTTTAGCCGCCGTCGGTTGGACGGCTTCCGCCGTACCGAACAGCTCGAACCGGCGCTGGTAGTACGGGGCACTCTGCACGACGACTTCCTTATCCTCCACTTGCAACTCGCCTCCGAGACTGGGCGTGCCGCTCCAGGTTCTGCCGTCAAGAATCCGGCCAGCTTTTTTCCTATTCACGCCGCCCCACTGCTTGAAGAAGAAAGGTACGTCGCGTTCCAGGCAACGATCGCGTATCTGGAGCACCCAATTCGATTTCATGGGCCGGGCGGCTGGACCCGACTCGCCGCCGACGATGACCCAATGGATGCCGCGCAACGGTAGGCGTGGAATTGGGCCGAGCAGCGGTTCCAGCGAAAGGAAGCGAACCGAAGCGGGGGTTCTGAGGAGCGTTTGGATGCGGCAGGTGTAGTTGGCGTTCTCGACGGTCGTTCCCATCCAGATGTTCTTAGGCCACGGCAAATCGCCGGCCATTTCCGCCGCGCGCTCGGGGCGCTTTGTCAACACCTGGAAAATGTGCTGTGATGCTTCTTGCATCACGGCAAAGCAATCGGCGATGAACCCCGCCGGCACGTCCTTGTGGAAGAGATCGCTCATCGAGTTGACGAAGATCATCCGGGGGCGCTTCCAGCGAAGCGGCGTTTCCAATGCGTCCGGCTGGAGCGTTACCCGAAAGCCGTTGCGGTAGCGAGGCTGTCCCATCGCTTTCAGACGCTTGGCCATCCGCTCCGCGTAGCAGTGGGCGCAGCCGGCGCTGATCTTCGTACAGCCGGTGACCGGGTTCCACGTTGACTGGGTCCATTCAATCGAGGAGGTTTGTGCCACGGCTTTCTCCCGGATGATCAGTTTTCCCGATTCAGCCAGTCTCACGAATGGCTGCCAGCTCTGCGCGCAGTTGCAGCCGACCGACGGAGTTCATCTCAAAGACTCGCACGGTAGCCCGACCGGTAGGTGTAAGTCCGACGATCATCATCCCTCTGAAAGCAAAGTGATCGTGCCAGCGTTGGGTTCGAGGGTTGAAAAGGACCGCAATCTCTCCGCTTTCCGGATCCAGGCCGGTGAGATTTGATCCTTTGTGCAAGTTGCAGTGCTGGCACGCGAGCGCCAGGTTCGTTAGAGCATCGCTACCGCCATGCTTCTTCGGCACGACATGTTCAATATGAAACGGAGCAAAAGGGAAGTGTTCTTGGTGAAGCCGGCAGTACTCACAACGGTTGCGGGCGCGCTGGCGGACGGAATTACGAAACGAGTTATCCATCAGCAACCTGGAGCGCCGGCAACGAGTGCTCGGGCCTTGGCTTGAAGGACGGCAATGACATCCATCGCCGCGACGTATGTCTCATACTCGGCGCGCTCTTCAAAGGACAACCGACCTTCCGTGGACTTACCAGCCAGTTCATCCAGGCGAGCCTGCGTCGCGTCATCGGCCTTCAGGTCAACGATTTGCCGAGCGACCGCGTGCGTGAAGCACTGAGTGATGGGATCAAGCAATCGATCGAGATAAACGGTGTCTACAGAAGCCATGTTACAACCCTCTTGTGGCGATATTGTATTCCCTGCGCGGTTCTTCTGGATTATATCCTGCGCAAGCGGCTTCGGCAAGGGGTTATTCGCAATGGCCCCCTGATCGCTGACGACTGACCCCTACACCAACTGCCAGTTCACGCCGTCGCGCCGGACGGGCCGATAGAGCGTATCGCGTTCGACCGGTTCGCGGCCGGCTTCGGTGATCAGTGCGCGAAGCTCGTCGACCGTGAGGGCCTGCGGCGATCGGGCGCCGGCTTCGTGGTGGATCAGTTCGTAGTGGACCGTGCCGTCGAGGTCGTCGGCGCCGTAGGCGAGCGCCGTCTGCGCGGTGCCGATGCCCAACGAAACCCAAAACGCCTTGACGTGGTCGAAGTTGTCGAGCATCAGCCGGCTGACGGCAATGGTCCGCAGCGCTGCCAGGGCGGACGGCTTTTCGAGGTGGGCCAGCCGGGTGTTCTCGGGATGAAACGCCAGCGGGATGAACGCCTGGAACCCGCCGGTAACGTCCTGCAACTGCCGCAACGCAACCAGGTGGTCGACGCGATGTTCCACATGTTCGAGATGTCCGTAGAGCATCGTGGCGTTGGTGCGGAGCCCCAATTGATGGGCCGCCCGATGGATGGCCAGCCACGTCCGGGCGTCGGCCTTGCGGGGGCAGATTTGCTGGCGGACTTCCGGGTCGAAGATTTCGGCGCCCCCGCCGGGCAGGCTCCCAAGACCGGCGCGGACGAGGTCTTCGAGGATCAGCCGGACGGGCCGCTTCGTCATCTGTGCAAACCACGCAATCTCGATGGCCGTCCACGCCTTCAGGTGCAACCGAGGATAGGCCGTGTGCAGCGAGGCGATGATATCCAGGTACCAGTCGAACGGCTTGTCCGGATGCACGCCGCCGACGATGTGCAATTCGGTGCAGCCGGCTTCGACGGCCTCTTGTCCCCGCGCGAGGATCTGCTCGCTGTTCATCGTGTACGCGCCTGGCTCGTCGGCGTCGCGGCTGTAGGCGCAGAGGCTGCACCGGTAGATGCAAATGTTTGTGGGATTCAGGTGCATGTTGAGGTTGTAGTACGCGACGTTGCCGTTTTTGCGCGCGCGGACCACGTCGGCCAGTTCGCCGACGGCGTGCAGATCGACGTCGTCGCGGTAGAGGAACTCCCCGTCAACCGCGGAGAGTCGCCGGCCGGATTCGAGCTTGTCGCGGATACTGTCGAGTGTGGGGTCGGGCATGGAATCAGTGGTCCGTAGTCGGTAGTCGGTGGTCGGATAAAACTAAAACCACAGATCGATCGCTCCGATGGCAAGCAGCCCAACACTTACCAGCGCGTTGACGTGGAAAAACGCCTGGTTGACGCGCGTTAAGTCGTCGGGCCGGACAAGCCGGTGCTCGTACGCCAGCAGCACGGCAAGGCACGCCACGCCGCCAAGGAAAAACGCACCAAAGTCGTTATATACCAGCGGCAGTGAAAATAACAGGGCGATCATGCCCACGTGACACACGGCCGCGAACCGCAACGCGGCGACGATGCCGAACCGCGCCGGTACGCTGAAAAGCCGCATTTTCACGTCGAACGCGGTGTCCTGGCAGGAGTAGATCATGTCGAACCCCGCCACCCAGAGCATGATCGCGGCGCCCAGAATCCACGGCGCCCCGGCGAAGATTTCCCCGCGGATCGCCACCCAGGCCGCTAGCGGCGCCAGCATCAGCGCCGCGCCCAACCAGAAATGGGCCAAGATCGTCACGCGCTTCGCGTAGCTGTACGAAAACAGAAACAGCAACACCGGCGCCGACGCGAAAAGCGGAATCCGGTTGTGCGGCAGGAAAAGCAGCGTGCCGGCGACAAATCCCCATGAGCACGCCACGGTGAAAACCACCACGCTGCCGACGCTCAGCGTGCCGGCGGGCAGATGGCGCATCGCGGTGCGCGGGTTCAGCGCGTCGAGCCGGCGGTCGGCCAGCCGGTTCAGCGCCATCGCGGCACTTCGGGCGAACACGATGCAGACGAGAATACCGGCAAGGTCCCGCCAGCGAAAAGGGATCGGCGGATCACCGTGCGCGTTGGCCGTCCACGCCATCATTGCAGCCAGAATCGCCGGCGGCGCCGCGAACAGCGTGTGGCTGAACCGGATCATCTCGAGCAGTAGTCGCACGCGCTGGAACATAATAAAAAAGTCTCACGCAAAGGCGCGAAGGCGCAAAGGGATAAAGGAAGAAGTCTCACGCAAAGACGCAAAGGTGGTAATGGGATGACGATTCACAGTGCGGGGTGATAGGGAGCTGTCATTCCTCGAGCCCGTTGACCACGCGCGAGATGCCGTCTTTGATGAGTTCCGCACCGAAGTTGATTAGCAACCCGAGGCGTTTGTCTGAAACGCGGAGGTACGTTAAGAGTTGCTTCTTATGGACGCGAGACACCTCTTCAACAGATTTGAGTTCAAGAATTACCTTGTCCTCGACAATCATGTCCGCACGAAATCCTTCATCGAACGTGATCGAATCGTACTGAATCGGGATTGGCACCTGCCGCTCAACATGGAGCCCACGTGTCTTCAGTTCGTGCGCTAGGACGACCTCATAGACGCTCTCGAACAATCCCGGCCCGAGCTGTACGTGGAGCCGATACGCAGCATCCACCACTTGCGTTGCAATTTCGTTCTCCCTCAAACCGATATCGTCCTTCCTTCTTCTCTTTTCTTCCCTTTGCGCCTTCGCGCCTTTGCGTGATAGCTTGTATCCCTAACCTCCCCACCGCTCAATCAGCGAATTGGGGATGCCGAGTTGATCGCAAATCCGCGCCACGACGTAGTCGACCAGATCGCGGACGCCCTTGACGCCGTGATAGAAGCCGGGTGAGGCGGGCAGGATGACGGCGCCGGCCTCGGTGGCGCGCTTCATGTTAGTTAGCTGCACCAGCGAGAGCGGCGTTTCGCGGCACACCAGGATCAGCTTGCGGCGTTCCTTTAAGTGGACTTCGGCCGCGCGGTGAATCAGGTTGGCGCCGTTGCCGTGCGCAACCGCGCTTAAGGTGCCGCCGCTACACGGGCAGACAACCATGCCGTCGGTCAGAAAGGAGCCGCTGGCAATCGGCGCCATTTGATCGCGGTAGTGGCAGTAGTGGAGCTTGCCCGGCTCGCCGGCGCCGACCCCCAATACGTTGCTCGAATCGCTGGAGATGCCGGCCAGGACGCGCATCGCGAGGAGTCCCCGGTCGGTGGTATTCGAGGCGGTATCGAGCATGAGCGCCGATTCTTTGAAGTCGTCCAGGTCAACCGTCAGATTGAGTTCCTGCTTGAGCACACTTGCGGCGGCGGCGCTGATCGACAGGTAGACGTCGCATCCGGCGGCGGCGAGGACTTCCAGCAGCCGGATCGCGTACGTTGCTCCGCTGGCGCCGGTGATGGCGACGACGATGCTTCGTTTCATTTCTCACCTGTGTATAGAGCGGCGATGCCGGAGGTGAACGGACGGAACCTTACCTTGTGCAAACCGGTTTGGCGCATCCGTTGCACCATGGACTCGTTGCTGGAGAAGCGGCCGACGCTGGCGGGAAGGTAGTAGTACGCCTTAAAGCGATTGCGGGCCAATAGCTGTCCCACCCGCGGTAAAATGTGACGAAAGTAGAATCCGTAAAACATCCGCAGCGGCTGTTCCGTCGGCATCGAGAACTCCAGCACGGCCACGCGGCCGCCGGGCCGACACACGCGGACCATCTCCTGCAAGCCGTCGTTCGGGTTGTTCACGTTCCGCAGTCCGAAGGCCACGGAGACGATCTGGAACGTGTCGTCGGGAAAGGGCAGTTGTCGTGCATCGGCTTCGATCAGCGTGATCTGATCGTCGGCCTTGCGGCGACGGCATTTTTTGCCGGCCCGTTTCAGCATCGGGCGGCAAAAATCGGCTGCGATGATCGCCACTCCGCCCTTGTTCGCCCGCCAATACGCCAACGCCAGGTCGGCCGTACCACAACAGACGTCGAGGATCGGCTCGTCGTCGGTCGGCGGCACCAGTTCGACCGTGTGACGCCGCCACGAGCGATCGATCCCCAGCGACAACAAGTGGTTGAGGAAGTCATAGCGTCGGGCGATCCGCCCAAACATCTCACGAATTCGGTTGGACGGTTTGTCGAGCGTCATGGCTGCATTATGGTTCAAAGGGCAAACCGTACTCGGTCCAGCGGCGGCTGACCGCCTCGCGAGTCCCCTTGGGCATGACCACCGGTTCAGGCCACGGCCCGGCGTGCTCGGCGGGGAGCTTCGCCGTGGCGTCGATGCCGATCTTCCAGCCCAACTCACCCGGCGGCGTGGCGATGTCCGTCGGGTCGGCCGGGCCTTCCTCGAAGAACACGTCGCGCGGCGGGCGGACGTTGGCCGCGATCGCCGCAAGCACCCCCGCGTCGTTGTGCACGTCGACCTCGTCGTCCACGACGACCAGGACCTTGGCGAACATCATCTGCCGCAGCCCCCAAGCCGCATGCGCCACGCGGCGGGCCTGGCCGGCGTACGTCTTCCGGATCGCAACGGCCGCCCAGTGCCGCGCGGCTC
>JAUWWA010000247.1 GCA_030617125.1 Pirellulales bacterium
CGGTTCTCCCTCGGCCTTGCCCCGGCGGATCACCGCGCTGGAATCGGAAAACGCCTCGGTCAGACTATGAACGAACACGAGTTGCGAGCGTCCGATGCGAATCACGTCGCCCGCGCGGAGCGTCCAGTCACCCTTGACAATGTGATCGCCCACAACGGTGCCGTTGCGGCTGTCGAGATCGCGGAGCGTCCATTGGCCGGCGGATAAGAAAACCTCGACGTGGGTCCGGCTGCATCGCTCGTCCTTAATGACAACCTGGTTGGTCGGCGCGCGGCCGATCGTAACCGACTGTCCCGGCACAAGCCGAAAGACGTCGCTCCACTTTGCACCTTCGCGAATAACCAGATAGGCAAGTTCCGACACGATCGGCTCCCCGGGGTGAGAAGAGTTCTACGATGCATCCAATCTCAGCTTATCGTGATCGCGACCCTTTCGACAAGGTGGCCCTGGTGCGTTCCGTTCGCGGCATACCCCCCATGCGAGTTATCTCGTGCTATACCCCCAGGGCTACCCGACGGGACGCCTGGCAGTCAGTTGCTTGCAATTCTTCCCTGGTTTGACTAACCTATATGGAATGAGTAGTGTAGCCTAATGATATGCCTAGGGCACGCACGGCACACTGCCCAGTATCTCAGCAGGAGAGTTTTCATGCCTAGTCGAACTCGAACCGTCTTCCGCGCCGTACGCTGGATGCTTATCCCGACGATGGTGTGGACGGTTTTCCTCGTCCGCTCCGACCACTTGAGTCCCCAGTTATTTGATACGACCCGTGCGGTAGGGGGCGTCTCGATTAACGCGGAAGGTTTTTTGGAGAATGCCCAACTGGATGCCGTGGGGAAGCTCAGCCGGCTGCGAGCGGCGTCGCTCGATCCCGTCCCCGCCGAGTTGGGCGGTGCGACCCAGTTGCGAAAGGTGTCGCTGCGGCGGCTGGAGGACGCTATTGAAAAGCACGCACGCGGCGACAAGGAACTGCCCGATGATGTCAAGTACCTCGCCGGCTTGCAGCAAATCCGCTACGTCTTCGTATACCCCAAGCAGCGCGACATCGTGCTGGTCGGTCCGGCCGAAGGTTGGAAGGTGGACCGCCGTGGCGCCGTAGTGGGCATCACGACCGGCCGGCCGGTAATGCTGCTGGACGACTTGCTGGTGGCGTTGCGCACGGCTCGCCAGGCCGCCCAGGGTGGAATTAGTTGCTCGATCGATCCGACCGCCGAGGGCCTGACCCGGCTGCGAAGCCTCAAGCTGCGTACGGCCGGCAATCCACAGCGGACGGCCGCAGGAATCGGAAACGTCCTGGGGATGCAAGAAATCTCCATCACCGGTATTCCCGACACGAGCCATTTCGCCCGCGTGCTGGTCGCCGCCGACTACCGTATGAAGCGGATTGCGATGAACTTCGAGCCCTCGCCGGTTGCGGGGTTGCCCAGCTTCCTTGCGATGATAAAGGCTCGCGGGCGCGGCATGAGCAACATGTTGCCGCGATGGTGGTTGGAACCCAATTACGAACCGCTGCTGCGAAGCCCCGACGGCTTGGCCTGGGAACTTCGCGATGCCGGTGTGAAGACCTTGACCGAGGAAGATTTCCTCGGTGCTGTCGGCAACCGCCAACATACGGGCAAGGCCAATCCGATAGCCCAAAAATGGGCCGATCTGATGACCGACAAATTTGGCGAATTGGCCGTCGCCGATACCATCTTTGGGCAGTTGCGAAACTGCATGGAGTTGGCCATCGTCGGCGCGCTGATCGTCAAGGAGCGCCTCCCCGAGAAGGCCGGCTACAGCATGCCGCTGCTGCTCGACCCGGCCGACGTGAAGATCGAGGAGTTTCCTGCGCCGAAGCAGGTCGCCAGCCAGGCGAGCTTCGTGAAGAAAGGCCGAAACTGGGTGTTCAGCGCCTCCGGCGGCGTGCTGGTGAACTCTTGGGCCATTGCCGAGCGGGTTCGCCAGAGCGACGCTCCAACCGCGGTCCGGGCGAAGGCCGCGCCGGGCGATACGACGACAACCTGGTGGTGGAACTAAGGGCAAGATCCACCGCTACAAACGCTTCGAGACGGCCGAGCGGTCCCCAACCGCCCGGCCGTTTTCATTGCAAAAGGGGACAGGCTACCATTTCCGCTTTGTCAACCGTCGCAGATCCCGGGCGAAAAAGGCGAAAAGTAGCGTGTCCCCTTTCTTCATCTCTGTTGACAAGCGGGTTGTTTTTGGGCTAGAAGAGCGTCTTCGGCACGACTTACCGGAAACTGCGGCTTGCTGCCATCCGGTTCGGGCAGCCAGTTCGTGGACGGGCCTCCCTTTGTCGGACGAAGCAAGCAGATCACATGAAACGCCGACATACCAGCGCTGTTGTGCTTCTGCTGCTTGTACTGGGGCTGCCGTTTCTTGCGTCGTGGGAAGCGGCAGTGGCGGACGACGCGTCCGCGGGGTCCGATTCGCCGGTGGACGCACGGGCGGAAACGGCCGAAACACACGCCGCGGCCGGGCCGACGGATTTGGAGTCTCGCATCGACGGCTTCTTTGGCAACTTCCTGGTGAAACCGCTGGGGAGGGTGTTGTTCTTCGACTTCGGGACGGAGAATTGGCTCAATCCCCGCAGCCTGCCGGAGGTGAAGTGCCCCGAGTGCGGCTCGAAGTTCGTGGTGGCCGAGACCTGGCCGGATAGGCCCGTTCCAGGGAAGGTGGAGTGTCCGAAGTGCCACGATTGCGAGATCCGAACGACCAAGGGTACACAGGTGCCGCTGGTCGTGTTGTGGTTGTTGCTCGGAGCGATTTTCTTCACCGTCCGGATGGGATTCATCAACGTTCGCGGGTTCTGGCACGGCATCAGGCTTACACGGGGCCACTACGACAACCCCGATGAAACCGGCGAAGTCTCCCATTTTCAGGCCCTCGCCTCGGCGTTGTCCGCCACCATCGGGCTGGGGAACATAGCCGGAGTGGCCATTGCCGTGGGCGTCGGCGGCCCCGGCGCCATCTTTTGGATGATCGTTGCCGGCATCCTCGGAATGAGCAGCAAGTTCGCCGAATGCAGCCTCAGCCAGATGTACCGAGAAGTCGATCATGACGGCACCGTCTCCGGGGGACCGATGCACTATTTGCATGCCGGGCTGAAAGAGATCAGGGTTTTCGGCATCAGTCTGGGGCCATTCGGCGCCGTGCTGGCCGTGTTGTTTGCCCTGGTCTGTATGGGCGGGTCGTTCGGTGGCGGCTGCGCCTTCCAGGTCAGCCAGTCGCTCGGCGCCGTGCGAGAGCACATCACGTCGATCGACCCGGACGCGTGGATCCTTCAGCACCGGCGGATTGATTGGGTGTACGGACTGATCATGGCCGTCCTGGTCGGGTTAGTGATCATCGGCGGGATTCGTCGGATCGCCGTGACCGCGGAGAAGATCGTCCCCTTGATGTGCACCATCTACGTGTTGACCGCCGTGTACATCCTGGCGGTGAATTACGATCGGATCCCTTGGGCCTTCCAGACAATCTTGACCGAGGCTTTCAAGTGGCATTCGGCGTACGGCGGGTTCCTGGGTGTGCTGGTGACGGGGATTCGCCGCGCGGCGTTTTCCAACGAGGCCGGGATCGGCTCGGCCGCCATCGCCCACGCCGCCGCCAGGACCGAGGAACCGATCCGCGAGGGAATCGTCGCCTCCTTGGGCCCGTTCATCGACACGGTCGTCATTTGCACGATGACCGGGTTGGTCATCGTGATTACCGGTGCTTTCGACAATCCCGCGTACGCCCAATTGATCGCCGACAAGGATGGGGCCGCATTGACGGCCAAGGCGTTCGAGAGCACCGTCAGTTGGTTTTCCTGGATCCTCTGCATTGCCGTGGTGCTGTTCGCCTATTCGACGATGATCTCGTGGTCGTATTACGGCGAGCGATGCTGGTCGCACCTCGTCGGTCGCCGAATGTCGCTCGTCTACAAGGTGGCTTTCCTGATCTTTGTCATGCTTGGGGCAGTGGTGACGGCCAACAACATCCTGGAATTCGCCGATCTGATGATCCTCTCGATGGCCTTCCCCAATATCTTGGGCGTGGCGTTGATGAGTGGGAAGATTCGCCGCGCGCTGGATGATTACTGGCGGCGGTATAAGGCGGGAGAAATGGTACCGCGGTCGAGAACCCATGGCAGATAGGAGCCGATGTGCGGTAGGTAGCGGCTGCTAGGTGGGAGGTAGTAGGGACCGGGCAATTTCCGGTTTGCAACTCTTAGTACCCAGCAAGGAACAATTCCATGAACTGGTTGCCCAGAAAGACCGTTGTCGTGCCGATC
>JAUWWA010000228.1 GCA_030617125.1 Pirellulales bacterium
GAGGGCCTCCGGCGGCAGCTCGGCCACCGCCGCAAAATAGCCGCGGACTCCTCCAAACGCCTTGATCGCCACATAGCCGGCCACCAGCATCCCGGCCAGCAAGAGGGAGCCTTGGATCACGTCGGCCAGGGCCACACTCCGCATCCCGCCCACGAGGATGTAGATCGTCATCACGCCCGAAAGCACCAACGCCCCGACCGCAAACACGTCAACCTGGAGACCGAGCACCGTCATTTCAGACGCGTGGGGAAACATCTGCTCCGCCAGGTGCCCGCCGGCGCGGATCTGCATTATCACGTAGGGAACCACGTAAAGGAATCCCAGCAAGGCCACAAGGATACGGATTGCTGTGGAGTTGTCGTAGTATTCGGCGACCATGTCGGCCGGAGTGACGTAGCCCTTGACCCGGCCGAGCCGGCTGATACGACTTCCTATCAGGTAGACCGCCGCACCTCCAATGGGTAGATTCAGGGCGAACACACAGAAAGCGACCCCCTCCTTGTAGAGCACACCGGGTACGGCCAGCATTGCGGCGGAACTGAAAAACGTGGCCATGATTGTGAGCGCAGTAATGATAAACCCCTGTCGCCGACCGGCTAGGTAATAGTCCTCTTCGGTCATCTTGCTCTTGATGTACCCGTAGACACCCAGGCTCAGGAGCAGGCACAGATACACCCCCAGCACGATCAGCGGCAGGTAGCCGAACCCGGAGCCGGCTGTTTGTGCAATCAGCAATGCGTTCATCAGCCATCTTCCTTTTGCGCGTTTTCTCCCGGAGCGTCGTGTTGCCGCGGATCATCCTCCTGCACACCGTTCCAAAGCTGGAAGTACGCCACCAGCACCACGGTGGCCTGGACGAAGAACCAGAGCACGGCCCAGGCGTAGATTCTGGGTACCCCGAGAAACGTGAACGTGGCGTTTGGATCGGCCGGATTGGGGTTGATCAGATACAATCCCGGCCCGATACCCATCAAAACGGCAAGAACGAACGTCGCGCTTAGCAGGACGGCGAGCCACCGGCGGCGGCCAGAGAAAGGTCTATTCATGTCAGTGGTCAGTGGTCAGTGATTAGTGGTCGGTGGTCAGTGGTCAGGAGGCAGATCTGCACCCTGCCCGCTGGCCTGAAATCCCAGTCCCGGTCCGCACAGCGCGGCGGTGCCCAAGATACCGCCGCCGACCTCGAACATCGACGGAAACCGCTCCCTCCAACCCTCATTGGCCGCGGGAACGTATTGCCGTGCGTTGCCCTCGATAGCCGCGACGGTCGGGATTCGGGCCGAGAGCGTGGCCGAGTGCAAGAACGACGCGCCGGGGCACGTCAGGTCTTGCACGCACAGGAACATCCGGTGCTTCTGCGCCGCCGCCGCCATCAGCAGGGCCTCGCTGTGGCCCTTGCAGGCCTTCAGCGCCACACCCGAGTAACCCTGTTCGCGGCTGAGCAGCAGGCTTTCGAAATCGACGAGCGACTCATCGATCACGACCGGCTTGATCGCCGCCGCGCGGTGCATCTTGTTCTCTGGATTGGCGCGCAGGTCGCGGGCGGTGGGCTGTTCGATGTACTGAAGCCGCTCGAAGGCTGTTGGCGATCCTTCGCGCACCTTTACCAGGAAATCCAGTACGTAGTCGACGTTGGCGCACTTCTCGTTGAAGTCGGCCGAATAACACCACGACTTGCAGCCCCGCATCGCCTGTGCTTCGGACGCGACTCGCTCGATCGCCAACACCCGATCCACGTCCCATGTGAGATCGTCACCGGCAAGCTTGATTTTCATGTGCGTCAGCCCATCGGCCGCGATCCACTCCGGCAACGTTTCGGGCAGGCCGTCGTCGATGCGGCTCTCGATGTCGGCGTCGGTCAAGGGATCGAGCGCGCCGATCAAGTGATACAGCGGCATCCGGGCCTTGGGCTCGCGCGAGGTGTACCGGTCGAGGTACTCGCCGGCGAACTGCTCGTTCAGATACGCGGCTAGGTCGCGATTGGCGAATTCGGCGCCCAGCAGGTTGTACGAGTTTTCGCCAAGCGCTTTGCCCTGCGCATCGTGGATGGCCGCTTCGAGCGGGCTGGCCGCCACAAGCTGCGCCAGTCGCGGCATGGGTTGGGCAAGCTTCGCCTCGGCCGCCACGACGTCGGCGGTCGGCTGATACCACTGGGCCAACTCGTGGGTGATTTCCAACGGGTGGCCGACGCCCTGGTAGTCGTTGGCCATGTGGGCGAGCCGCTGCCCCAGGCCGACCATCACGGTCAGGGTCTTCTCGGTGGAAACTGTGTCGGTGGGCCAGGCCCAGACGTTGCCCATCGTCATCGAGCCGAATCCGCTGCCACGGCGACCGTCGCGAGTTTCGGCTTTGACGCGTACGTTCAGCAACAATACGTCGGTGACCACGCGGCCGCCGAATTTCATCGGGGTGCGATACGCGAAACTCTCCGTTTCACTGGTGACTTCCAGCAGGCGGATATCAGTTGGCTTCGACAAGAAAACTTCCTTCCTCGGGCGCAGTGCCCTTACAGAGAGAACTAAGGTGTCTTTGCACCGACAGCCTCCGAAACCGGTTTGTCCATCGCCCAAAACAAGGCGTTAACCAGCAATGTGCGGAACTGCGGCTGCTGGAAATCGCTCGGGTGGCCCAACGCAGCGTAGAAAACCCGGGCCTTCTTGTAGTGGCGGGTCCAAGCGACCGGCTCCATTCGGTCGCCCGCCGAGCCGGTCAGCAGGATCGGCGCGTCCTTGTTGACCGGAGAGGTATAGTACAACGAGCCGCTGCTGTGCCATTCGGCCGGTTCGAACCCGGCGAAGATCGGGTGATTGGCGTGCTCGGGAACGATGCTGACGTCGCAGCCCGCCGCATTGGGACCGTGGCCGTGGTAGTTGCCGCCGAGCACTTCGGCGTCAAAGTTGCGCCACTGCACGTGACCGGCGATTCCCTTGCCGCGGGCGGCAAACGCGTGGCTGGCGGTGCGCAGCGCCACGAGCGGCTTACCCGCATCGAGATAGGACCGGAACACATCCAGTTGCCCCTTTGGCAGCGCCAATCGCCGAATGAAGAGCACCGCCACGTCCGCCGCCTTCAGCTCGTCCATGGCCGGAAATCGATTTGTGCCTTCGCCGTGGATCACCGTGCAGTAGCAGCCGTACTTCGCCCGGAGTTCCTCGGCGAACTGCGGCAGCGTCTTGTCGGCGTGATAATGGTCGTCGCTGACGATGATCGCCACGTGCGGCCGGTCGTCCTGCTTGAAGCGCTGCGCCGGGCCGCCCAACAGGCTGCTGCTGGTAACGGTCGGGCAAACGAGTTTCTCGATGTGCTCGACGATCAGCTCGGTGCCCCGCACGTGGCGGACGTACGGCGCCTTGCGCGAGTTGTACATCGTGTCGGTCAGGTCGCGGACGAGCACCACGTTTTTGCCGCAGCGGACCATGTTGCGCAGGCCGAACGGCCTGCCGATGACGCACATGTTGGTGTGCACGCCCACGAGCACAACGTTCTTGATCCCGCGCTGCTCGAAGAGATTCCAGCATTCCACGCCCGAGTCGGTGATGGCGTCCTCACTGTGGATCGCGATGGCGTTGGT
Organism: Pirellulales bacterium; assembly: GCA_030617125.1. Taxonomy (GTDB): domain Bacteria; phylum Planctomycetota; class Planctomycetia; order Pirellulales; family Thermoguttaceae; genus JAUWWA01. The sequence goes on from JAUWWA010000228.1 coordinate 3,569, forward strand.
CTGGTGGACGTCGTTCGGGCGGTCCGGACAGCGGGGCTGGTCGTCGCAGCCGCCGTCGGACTGGTCGATCGGCCATGTGCCTTTCTTCTCATTCTCGATTTGGCTGCAGAACCTGCCAATGCCTTTTGGCAGATTGGCCGCTTTGGGGGCCGCCTGGGCGCGCCGGCGGGCAGGATGGTCGCTATAGTGGTTCATGCCGCCGCTCGGCGCATGGATGATCAACACACCTCGCCGCCGCGCCTCGCCGACGAACTCGTTCATCCGCGGCGCCATTTCGGCGCCTCGCCGCACAGCACCGTCGCACCAGTGCCTTTGCCACATGTCGCAGATGATGATCGCCGTTTGCTTCGCCTCCCACTCGACCGTCTTATAGACGATCCGGTACTTGCCGCTATCCTTGGGCGATTCGATGCGGAACCGGGGTTGGAGTTTAAGTGTATTCGACGTTTCGGCCGTCACGGCGGCCCGCAATGCCGCGGTGACGACCAACGTCAGGATGGCATTGCCGAGGAACGTCCGTTTCATCTCACACCTCCTCTTCAATGACCCACGGTCTGCGGTATTGCCGCTTGAACAGCTTCATCGCCTCGGCGTTGTCGATGAACTTCTCCGTCTTCGGGTCGATGTTGAGCTTCTGGCCGCCGAGCCGGTAGCTGATATTGACGTAGTGGATCATCAGACAAGAGAGATGGCCCTTGGCGATGTCGGCGCTGGGAAGTTCCCGCGAACGGATGCATTGGACGAAGTTCTCCTTGTGTTCCGGATCGGGGAACCGGCCGTAGGCCTGATCGATCACGACCGGCTTGCGGCTCTTGGGTCGGCCGAAGACTTGCCAGCCGCCACCGTGACGCCCCACGACCATCATGGCCTTGGTGCCGAAGATTTCGATCCGCGTCGAGTTCTGCATCCAGTAAGGGAACATGTCGGTGTCGCGCACTCCGCCGTCGGTCTTCAGAATGTAGCGGCCGTACAGAGTCAACTCGAAGCTCACCAGCA
>JAUWWA010000068.1 GCA_030617125.1 Pirellulales bacterium
GGATATTAGCCGCATCAACCGCTCCCTCTGCCGCCCCGGCACCGACCATGGTATGAAACTCATCAATAAAAAGCACGCAGTTTCCTGAAGTTTTTATCTCATCAATAACCTTCTTCAGCCGTTCCTCGAACTCGCCGCGGAACTTTGTGCCGGCGATCAGCGCGCCCATGTCGAGCGCCACCACGCGCTTTTCCTTGAGGCTTTCGGGCACGTCGCCGTCGACGATCCTCAGCGCGAGCCCCTCGGCGATGGCCGTTTTGCCCACGCCGGGCTCGCCGATCAATACGGGATTGTTCTTCGTCCGCCGTGAAAGAACCTGGATCACTCGTCGGATTTCCTGGTCGCGGCCGATGACCGGATCGAGCTTTCCCTGCCGGGCGCGCTCGACGAGGTCGATGCTGTAACGCTCGAGCGCCTGGAACTTGTCTTCGGGATTCTGATCGGTAACGCGCGTGCTGCCACGAACGTCTCGTAGGGCCTTGAGAATGTCGTCTTCGGTTACCGCGTTAAGCTTCAGGACGCGCGAGGCCTTCGAGTCGACCTTGGCCAGCGCCAGCAGAAGGTGTTCGGTCGAGACGAACTCGTCCTTCATGGTGTCGGCTTCGCGCGCGGCGGCGTCGAGCACTTGTTGTAGTTCGTTGCCGAGTCCGGGCGGTGACCCACCGGAAACCTTCGCGAAATGCGCGAGTTCCGATTCGATGATCTGGTGCAATTGGGCGCGATTCACACCGATCCGCTCGAAGATGGGCCCGACGGCGCCGTTGCGTTCGGCCAGCAGCGTTGCGAGCAGGTGCAAGGGGTCGATCTGTGGGTGGCCTCGACCCGCGGTCAGCGACTGCGCGCCGGCGAGGGCCTCCTGGGCCTTGATCGTCAGTTTGTCCATGCGGAAAGCCATGGCGCCAACTGCTGTGAATTACGAATCCTTCACCTCGAACTCGGCGTCGATGGCGTCGTCGTCACCGGCAGACTCGCCATCGCCGGCGCCCGGCGCCGCACTGCCTTCGTCGCCCGCTTCGGCGCCGCCGGCGTGGGCGGCGGCACTCTCGTAGAGCGTTTTGCTCAAGGCGTGTGAGGCCTGCTCCATCTCGTTGATGGCCGACTTGATCTTTTCGAGGTCGTCGCCCTTGGCGGCTTCTCGCGTTTTCTCGATGGCCTTGTTGACGGCATCCTTGTCGGACTGGCTGAGTTTGGCGTCGTGCTCCTTAATGAGCTTTTCGAGTTGGAAGCACATCGAGTCGGCCTGATTTTGCGCTTCAGCCAGGGATCGCCGCTTCTTGTCCTCGTCGGCGTGTTCGTCGGCGTCGTGGCGCATCTTGTCGATCTCGTTTTCGGACAGCCCGCTCGATTGCTCGATGCGCACTGTTTGCTCCTTACCGGTACCGAGGTCCTTGGCCGACACGTTGAGGATGCCGTTGGCGTCGATGTCGAACTTGACTTCGATCTGGGGCACGCCGCGCGGCGCGAACGGAATACCCTCAAGATTGAATTCGCCGAGCAGTCGGTTGTCGGCGGCCATCGCACGTTCGCCCTGATAAACCTTCACCGTGACGGCCGTTTGGTTGTCGTCGGCGGTGCTGAAGACCTGTTTGCGTTCGGTGGGGATGGTCGTGTTGCGTTCGACGAGCCGGGTCATCACACCGCCGAGGGTTTCGATGCCCAGCGAGAGCGGCGTGACGTCCAGAAGCAGCACGTCCTTCACGTCGCCGGCGAGCACGCCGCCTTGGATCGCCGCGCCGACGGCGACCACTTCATCGGGATTCACGCCCTTGTGCGGGTCCTGGCCGAAGATGTCCTTGACCATCTGCTGGACCTTGGGCACCCGGGTGGAGCCGCCGACCAGTACGATCTCGTCAATGTCGCCGGGGCCGAGCTTCGCGTCCTTCAGCGCCATCTGGACCGGCCCGCGGCAACGCGCGACCAGGTGATCGACCAACTGCTCGAACTTCGATCGGCTGATGTTCATCTGCAGGTGCTTCGGACCGGAGGCGTCGGCGGTGATGAACGGGAGGTTGATATCGGTCGACTGCGCCGAGCTGAGTTCCTTTTTCGCCTTTTCGCAGGCTTCCTGGAGCCGCTGCAATGCCATGGTGTCCTTGCGCAGATCGATGCCCTGGTCCCTCTTGAACTCGTCGGCAACGTAGTTGAGCAGGCAGTCGTCGAAGTCGTCGCCACCGAGGTGGCCGTCGCCGTTGGTGCTGATCACGCGGAACACTCCGTCGGCGACCTCCAGCACGGAGATGTCGAACGTGCCGCCGCCGAGGTCGAACACGGCGATCTTCTCGGTTGTTTTTTTGTCCAGTCCGTATGCCAGCGACGCGGCGGTTGGCTCGTTGATGATTCGCGCGACTTCCAGCCCGGCGATTTGGCCGGCGTCTTTGGTCGCTTGTCGTTGGGCGTCGTTGAAGTAGGCCGGGACGGTGATGACCGCCTTGTTGATCTTGTGGCCCAAATAGGCCTCGGCCGCCTCCTTGAGTTTGCGCAAGGTCAGGGCGGAGATTTCTGGCGGGGTAAGGTCCTTGCCGTCGATTTCGACCTTGACGTAGTCCTGCGGCCCGCCGACGATCTTGTAGGGCACGATTTTTTCCTCGGAGGCCACTTCACTGTGCCGGCGGCCCATGAACCGCTTAATCGACGAGACGGTCCGGGTGGGATTGGTGACGGCCTGACGTCGGGCCGGCTCGCCCACCAGCGTTTCGTTCTTGTCAGTGTAGGCCACTACGCTAGGGGTAAGGCGGTTTCCTTCGGGACTGGGAATCACTTTTGCGTCCTTGCCTTCCATAACGGCAACGACGGAATTAGTCGTTCCGAGGTCGATACCGATGATTTTCTCGCCTTCAGCCATGGATCACTCCTTTATCTGGGGTTCTCAACGCACACTGGTCCAGGCCGAAAGGTGTGCAAAGGGCGTGCCGTCTGGTGGGACGGACGGGAGGTGCCGTGCCATAAAGTCTTGTGGAATAATAGGTTACATCGATTTCCGTGACGAATTTTTCGCTCGTCGCATCGCTTCCCCGGCATTGGCCTGCCATTTTGACACGGCCCGAAACCGTGAAATCGGCACGCTGCCAGAATGGCAGTCGACGGGCAAAGGGCTTAGGTGGTTGACACGTCGTTACTTCCCAGGTACAAAAAGCGGGTTTGGGAATTCGTCCCAGTCGTTTCCCAGCGAGCCCGCTAGTAGTGCGTCGCAGCTTAACTGTCATGTTTAGCGGGGCCGCAACGCGGCCTGTTGATGCTCGTTGATGGTCGGATTTGAGCGGGCAGCGTTGCTGCCCCGCTAAACTTTTTGCCGGATCTTCCAATGGCGTCAAAGAAAAAAACAGTGCAGAAGAAGCCGAGCAGGTCGAGCAAGAAGGCACTCAGGTCGCCCGCGCAGCCGAGTGCGCGTGAAGCGGCATTGGCGCTGGATGAATCGCGGCTCGCCGAACTCGACCGCGAGTTGTTGAACCTGCTGCAGGCCCGGGCCCGGCTGGTCCTGAGAATGGCCGAGCATGGCGAACAGGTGGTCCCGTCGGCGGTTGCCACGGGCGAGGAAGAGGAGACGCTGGCCGAGTTGCTGCTGGCCAGTCGGGGCCCGTTGCCGAGGCGAACGGTTCGCACCATCTTCCGCGAAGTGCTCAGTGGCTGCCGCTCGCTGGTGCGGGAGTTGCGCGTGGCGTTTTTGGGGCCGTCGTACAGCTACAGTCACCTCGCAGCGTTACACCGCTTTGGGCAGGGGGTCGAGTTCGTGCCGGTCGGCAGCATCTCGGCCGTTTTTGAGGAGGTCGACCGCCGGCAGAGCGACTTCGGGTTGGTCCCGGTCGAAAACTCGACCGATGGGCGGATCGCCGACACGCTCGACATGTTCACTCGAACACCCGTGAAAATCTGCGGCGAGGTCGAGATGGAGATCCACCACGCTTTGCTGGGGAAGTGCCCCCGCAACGAGATCAAGGAAGTGTACAGTCGGCCGCAGGCGTTGTCGCAGTGTCGTAACTGGTTGGCCAAGCACCTGCCCGCCGCGCGGACCGTCGAGGTCGCCAGCACCTCCACGGCGGCGCAGTTGGCCAAGGAGAAACCCGGCGCGGCGGCCGTCGCCAGCTTAGAGGCGGGGGTTCACTACGGGCTGGACGTCCTGGCCGAGCAGATCGAGGACAACCCCGGCAATACCACGCGATTCGCCGTCATCGGCGACCAGACGCGCGAGGCGACCGGCAACGATCGCACGTCGATGCTCTTCCAGGTGGAGCATCGGCCCGGGGCACTTGCCGAGGCGATGAACATCTTCAAGCGGAACCGCGTGAACCTGACCTGGATCGAATCGTTCCCGATCCCCGGCTCGGATCGAACCTACCTGTTTTTTGTGGAGATGGAGGGCCACCAAAGCGACGCCAAGCTACAGCGTGCGATCGGTGCGCTCGAAGAGAAGGCCCTGCGGCTGGAGATCCTCGGCTCGTGTCCCGCCGCGGAGCCGCAATCATAAAGCCGCGACCGTTGGTCGCGAGAACAACGCCAAACAACCGCGAACAACGGTCGCGGCTTTGTGGACCCAAGGAGTGACATTTATGCGACGTCCGTTTATTGCTGGAAACTGGAAGATGAATTTGGACCGGGCCGCAGCGGTGGCCCTGGCGCAACGGCTGGCCAAGGAGGCCGAGAGCGTCGAAGGCGTCGACTTGGCCGTCTGCCCGCCGAGCGTCTACCTCGACGCCGTGGCCCGCGCCGTAGCCGGCTCGAATGTCGCCGTGGGCGCCCAGAACATGTACCACGAGCCGAAGGGGGCCTACACGGGCGAGATCGGCGCTGCAATGCTCGCTGACGTCGGCTGCCGGTATGTCATTCTTGGTCATAGCGAGCGGCGGCACATTTTGGGCGAGTCGGACACCGATATCAATAAGAAGGTGCTCGCGGCCTTGGAGGCCGCCCTGACGCCCATTATCTGCGTCGGCGAGCTGATCGAGCAGCGCAGGGCCGGAGCCACCATGGATGTCATCGCCAGCCAGTTCGCCGGCTCGCTGGCGGGGCTCTCGACCGAGCAGATCGCTCAGGTGGTGATCGCGTATGAGCCGGTCTGGGCGATCGGAACCGGCGAGGTCGCCACACCCGACCAGGCCGAAAAGGTCCATCTCGGCCTTCGCAAGATCATGCAAGTCCGCTATAATGAGCAGGTGGCCCAGGCGATCCGAATCCAGTACGGCGGCAGTGTTGAGCCCGAAAACGCCGCCGATCTGCTCGGACAACCCAACATCGACGGGGCTTTGGTCGGGGGGGCAAGCCTCAAGGCCGAGTCGTTCATGGGTATCATCGCCGCCCTGGCCAAATAGAATTGGAGTGAGACCCAACCATGGCGTACGTGTTCATGGCGTTGCTGCTTCTGTCCTCGCTATTTCTGATCCTGCTGGTGCTGGTTCAGCGGGGTAAGGGTGGCGGTTTAGCCGGCGCCTTTGGAGGCTTGGGCGGACAGAGTGCGTTCGGCACCAAGGCCGGCGACCTGTTCACCCGCGTGACCATCGGCGTGGCCGCTTTCTGGATTCTCCTGTGCCTGTTTGCCGTGTGGCATTTCGGGCGGGAGACGAGCATCCTCAGTCCCGACCTGGGCACCAAGGCTCCGGCCGGAGCGGACGCCGCCGCCCCGCCCGCAACGGAAAAGGACGCCCCCAACGAGGCTCCGGCATCTCCTCCCAAGGACTGAGAGAACCCAAACCGGGAGTATCCCTGCCTTGCTCTTGAGCATGACCGGCTTCGGTGAGGCGCACCGCCAGCAGGACGGCCTGGCCGTCGCGGTCGAGGTGCGCGCCGTTAATAGTCGATTCTTCAAGCTGGTCGTCCGAACCGGTGACGCCTACGGAGCGCTCGAATCGCACATCGAGGCCGTCGTCCGCAAGAGCATCCGGCGCGGGACGATCCAAGTGAACTTGACGGTGGACCGGACACGCTCGCCGGAAGATTACAAAATCAACACTGACGTGCTCAACCGCTACCGGCTTCAACTCGAATCGCTGCAAAAACAGTGGAACATGGCCGCCGCCGTGAGCCTCGATGCCCTGCTGGCGTTGCCAGGCGTGGTGGAGGACGGCGCCGGCGCGACGATCGACCCGACCGCCGATTGGCCGCTCATCGCCCAGACGTTCGAAGCCGCCCTGGAGAATCTCACGCGGATGCGAGTGGAGGAAGGTCGGGCAATGGCCGCCGATCTGGAGGCCAACTGCCGGACCGCCACGGAAAGCCTCGGGCAGATCGAGCGGCGGGCCCCCCGGGTGGTCGACGCCTACCGCCGGCGGCTCGAACAGCGGCTCAAGACGACCCTGGCCGAGTACGATGTCGTCCTCGATCCGGCCGACGTAATCCGAGAGGTCAGCCTGTTTGCCGATCGCGGCGACATCTCCGAGGAAATTGTCCGCTTGCGGAGTCACCTGGAGCAGTTCGGCACGATGCTCAAGTCGCCGGAGAGTTCCGGCCGGAAGATCGAGTTTCTCACGCAGGAGATGCTCCGGGAGACGAACACGATCGGCTCGAAGGCCAGCGACGTGGAAATCGCTCGGCACGTGATTGATATCAAGGCCGCGCTGGAACGAATTCGCGAGGTGATTCAAAACATCGAATGACGATGCCGCCGAGTGCGACCGGGAGATTGGTGATCGTTTCGGGTCCTTCCGGAGCGGGCAAGACGACCGTTTTGCGCCGGGTGTTCGAGGCGGCGACGGCGCCGCTTCTACCGAGCGTTTCGGCCACCACCCGGCCGCCACGGCCCGGCGAGATCGACGGGGTTGACTACCATTTTCTCTCAGAACAGGAGTTCAACGCCCGATGCGCGAGGGGGGAATTCCTCGAATCCTTCGAGGTCTTCGCCCGCGGATATTGGTACGGAACCCTCAAAACCGAAGTGGCCTCTGGTCTGGGAGCGGGAAAATGGGTAGTCTTAGAGATTGACGTGCACGGCGCCGCGGCCGTCATGGAGCAGTACCCCAGTGCCATCTCCATCTTCGTTCAACCCAGTTCGATCGAGGAACTTAAGCGGCGGCTGAGAGGACGTGGAACCGAAACCGAGGAGGCAATCCGCCGGCGACTCGCTCAGGCCAACGAAGAGCTGCGCTTCGCCCACCGGTATCGCCACCAAGTGATCAACGACGACATGGACCACGCGGTCCAGGAAATATGTGACATTCTAAACCGAGAAGCGGAGGCGGACCGAGATGCTCGATGAGCTTCGGGAAGAAGAGGTGATCAACAAGGTAGGTGGTCGGTTCAAGCTGTCCACCCTGATCCAGAAACGAATGGTCGCGCTGAACGGCGGCGCCCGGCCGCTGGTCGATCTGGACACCGACAACAAGATGGAAATCGTGATCCAAGAGATCCTGCTCGACAAGGTCTATCTGGACACGGAACTGAACGTGCAAATCGCCGGCGGGCCCAAAGGTGGTCCGCCCGAGCTGGATTTCCGTAACCTATGAACGGCCGCGAACTGCTCATCGGCGTAACCGGAGGGATCGCCGCGTTCAAAACCGCGGCGCTGGTCAGTCAATTGGTGCAGTCGGGCGCGGGCGTCTCGGTGGTGATGACCCGATCGGCCACTCGGCTGGTCGGCTCAAAGACGTTCGAGGCCTTGACTCGCCGCGCGGTCCACACCCGGATGTTCGGCCGCGATCCGCATCCTCACATCGAACTAGCCGAAGCGGCCGAAGTAGTTTGTGTGGCGCCGGCGACGGCTAACATCCTGGCCAAGGCCGCCTGCGGCATCGCTGACGATCTGTTGAGCACCGTGTTGCTGTCGTTCGACGGCCCGGTCATCATGGCCCCGACGATGAACAACCGCATGTGGGAAAAGCCCGCCGTGCA
>JAUWWA010000293.1 GCA_030617125.1 Pirellulales bacterium
CGACTTCTTGACCACGTGGAGACTTCACCCCAGAATGATACGTCTTGGAGGCTATGATTTCAACCAACCAGGACGCACGTCGGCGGCCTTTCATCTTTCGTGATCGGGAATACTCTTGATCGCGGGAAGCACATTCAATGGCCATCTTGCGATATGGGGCCGATGCGTCGGTCCGTCTGGATCTTGCCGAGGGCGCGCTGCCGATCGAGTTCGGCACGCCACCGGCCGAGCCGCCGGACGATCTGTCGGCCGCCGTGGCCGACGCGCTCGATGAGCCGCTGGAATATCCACGCCTGGCGCGATGCACGACGCCGGGCGATCGGGTGGTGTTGGCGCTCGAGCAGGCCGTTCCCCAATCCGCCCAAATTACCGCCGCCGTCATCGAGGCCTTGGTCCGCGCTGCCGTCGATCCCGACGGAATCACCGTCTTGCGGACCCGGGCTGACGTCGACTCTGGCGCCGAGGACCCCTGCCGGTTGCTGCCCCAGGCGGTTCGCGAGCGGATTATGATGGCGATTCACGATCCGAGCGATCGAGACATGCTGGCGTACCTGGCGGCGACTGACGCCGGCGAGCCGATTCTGCTGCACCGCGCGCTCCACGAGGCCGACCTAGTGCTGCCGATCGGCTGTTTGCACGCCGAGGCGACGGCCGACTATTTCGGCGTCAATGGCGCCGTCTATCCCACCTTTTCCGGCCGGAAGACACTCGCGCGGTTCCGCTCGCCCGGATTGCTCGAGACGCGCGGCAAGCACAAGAAGAAGCTCATCAAGGAGGTCGACGAGGTCGCGTGGCTTTTGGGCGTCAATTTTTCGATCCAGGTTGTTCCGCACACCGGCTCGTCGGTGCTGCACGTGGTGGCCGGGCAGATCGACGCGGTCCACCGCCGGGGCCGTCAATTGTACGATGCGGCATGGAGTTGCCCGGCCCGGCAACCAGCGAACCTCGTGGTTGCCGCCATCGAGGGCCGGCGCAGCCAGCAGACATGGCGAAACGTCGGCCGCGCGCTCGACGCCGCGGCCGCGTTGGTCGAAGACGGCGGGTCGATGGCTGTCTGCTGCGAGCTGTCGGCCTTGCCCGGCGAAGGAATGCAGCGTTTGGCCGCCACCGGGTCGCGTCACTCCGCGCTGCGCGCCATCGGTAAGCATCGACCCGACGACGCCTTGCCCGCCGCCCAACTCGGCCGCGCCTTGGACCGTGGCAAGGTCTACTTTCTCAGCCTGCTGGAAGCGTCGGTCGTGGAGGACCTTGAGATGATCCACGTGGGCAACGGCGCCGAGCTTGCTCGACTCGCCCGGTGCCACGCATCGTGCATCCTGTTGTCAAACGCCCCATATGCCGTGACAAAATCCGCAAAAAGCTAATAGTTGAAAGCTGAAAGCTGAAAGCTGATAGCTCAACATGCCCGACCTGACCGCACGAATCGCCGAGAACCTTGCCGACATTCGCCGACGGATCGCCGAAGCGGCCGCACGCAGCCGCCGCAGCGCCGACGCGGTCACGCTAGTGGGCGTCACAAAGTATGTCGGCGAAGCGGAAATCCGCGCGCTGGTCGCGGCCGGCTGCACCGAATTGGGCGAGAGCCGGCCGCAGCAGCTTTGGGAAAAGGCCGAGTCGCTTGCCGATCTGCCGCTGCGCTGGCACATGATCGGCCACCTCCAGCGGAACAAAGTCCGGCGCACGCTGCCGGTGGTCGAGGTGGTGCATTCGGCCGACAGCCCGCGATTGATCACCGCCATCGACCATGCCGCCGGCGAACTGTCGCTACGGATGCCCATCCTGCTCGAAGTGAACGTCTCCGGCGAGGCGGCCAAGCACGGCTTCGCGCCGCACGCCGTCGAACCGTTTCTCGACGAGTTGGCCGGCTACCGCAACGTCGAAGTCCTCGGACTGATGTGCATGGCCGGCTTGACCTCGGGCCTCGACGGCGCCAGGGCCGAATTCGCCGAACTCCGCCAACTCCGCGACCGGCTGCGCGGCAACCGCCCGGAAGCGGTCAAGCTCGACGAGCTTTCGATGGGTATGAGCGGCGACTACGAGATAGCAATCGAGGAAGGCGCCACGATCGTCCGCGTCGGCTCGGCCTTGTTCCACGAGAGGCCGCGATGATCGATTTACAGCCGCACGCCAAGGGAACGATTCTTCCCGTCCGTGCACAGCCCGCCGCGCGGCACAACGCGATTCTTGGCGAACAGGCAGCAATGTTGAAGGTCAGCGTCACCCAATCGCCCGACAGGGGCAAGGCCAACAAGGCAATCGTCGCACTGTTGAGCAAGTCGCTCTCGCTGCGGAAGTCGCACATCGAGTTGATCGCCGGCGCGACGTCGAAACAGAAGCGCTTCTTGATCCGCGCAATCACGCCGGATGCACTGGCCGAGCGGATCGCCCGGGTGTTGGAACGTGAGTCTCGTTTAGTCGTCGCCGGTACGGCGGCGCCGATTTCCCGACGTGGACGCCGTGGCAGAACGTTCAATTCCTCTCTCGATCGCGGAATTCCGTTCATTCTTCATCCTGCCGCAGCTTGGCCAGCACGCTGTAGTCTTCCAGCGTGGTGGTGTCGCCGACGATCTCCCGACCGGCGGCAATGTCGCGAAGTAGACGCCGCATGATCTTGCCGCTGCGGGTTTTCGGCACCGCGGCGGTGAAGTGGATGTCGTCGGGCACGGCCAACGCACCGATCTCCTTGCGCACGTGCAGTTTCAACTCCTTGCGTAGTTCGTCGTCGGGCTCGTAGCCGCCGGTAAGCGTGACGAACGCTGCGACGGCGTCACCCTTCAATTCGTGGGGTCGGCCGACCGCGGCCGCCTCGGCCACCGCCGGATGGCTGACCAGGGCGCTTTCGATCTCGATCGTCGAAAGCCGGTGCCCTGAGACGTTCAACACGTCGTCGATGCGGCCCATGATCCAATAATAGCCGTCCTCGTCGCAACGTGCGTTGTCGCCGCAGAGGTACTTGCCCGGCACGTCGCTCCAGTATTGGACCTTGTAGCGTTCGTCGTCACCCCAGATTCCCCGCAACATACCCGGCCACGGCTTGGTGATCATCAGCCTGCCGCCGGCGCCGGTGGGCACGGGCTTCTTGTCTGTACCGACGATCTCGGGAACAACGCCGGGCAAGGGCTTGCAGCAACTGCCGGGCTTGGTGGGGATCGCGCCGGGCAGCGGCGTCATCATGATCCCGCCCGTCTCCGTTTGCCACCACGTGTCGACGATCGGGCAGCGCTCACCGCCGATCTTCGTATGATACCACATCCAGGCCTCGGGGTTGATGCCTTCGCCCACCGTGCCCAGCAGGCGCAGACTCGAAAGGTCGTGCTTCTCGACGTGCTCGTCGCCCCACTTGATAAACGCGCGGATGGCCGTCGGGGCGGTGTAGAAGATCGAAACCTTGTACTTCTCGATGATGTCCCAAAAGCGGTCCTCGGCGGGCCAGTTCGGTGCGCCTTCGTACACGACCGACGTGGCGCCGGCGCTAAGCGGACCATAGACGATATAGCTGTGCCCGGTGATCCAGCCGATGTCGGCCGTGCACCAGTACACGTCCTCGTCGCGGACGTCGAACACCCACTCCATCGTCTTCTTCGCATAGAGATTGTAGCCGGCGGTCGTGTGCTTGACGCCCTTCGGCTTGCCGGTCGAGCCGCTGGTGTAGAGAATAAACAGCGGGGCTTCGGCGTCCATGGGCTCGGCCGCGCAATCGGCCGAGGCCTCTTCCATCAACTCGTGCCACCAGAAGTCGCGGCCTTCCTTCATCTCCACGTCGCAGCCGACGCGCTTCAGCACGACGCACTTTTCCACGGTCGGTGATTTCTCCAACGCCACGTCGACGTTC
>JAUWWA010000107.1 GCA_030617125.1 Pirellulales bacterium
ACTGGCGGCGGCTTTGCAGGAAAGCGTGTTATGGCAATCAGTAGCACACCAACAACGATCGCCCAAACCGAGCCCCAGTCGGCCGAAGAGTTCCTGGCGCACCCGGACTACGCGGAGGCGTCGCGCGAGGTGCGTCCGGCGCCGCCGCGCTATCGCAACGAGATCGGTAAGTTCAGCATCCATCGCTCGTCGGAGTGTGTCGGCTGCGGCCGTTGCGTGGAGGTGTGCCGCCACGGGGTTCACACGCATCCGCGGGGCTATCGGCTCATGGTGCGCCCGTTCGACTATCGCTGCATCGGGCCCGACTGCGCCGACACCGGCGCCTATTGCATTGACGAGTGCCCACAAAAGTCACTTTCGCTGAGCGAGAACCCGGCATTTGAGACCATCGGCGATTGCCGCTGGACGCCGGACCTGCTGGCAAGCACGTGGCGAATGGCCGAGGAGGGCCATGCCCCGCCGCCGCATCTGGAGAGCGAAATCGGCTCTTCAGGTGGCGGGTTCGACCGGCTGCGATTTCGCTTTCCGGCTTCCCCACCGGCCGATTTGCGCCGCGAAGACATCTCGACCGAACTGGTGCTCAACCGCCGCAACGACTCCCGGCCGAAGGTCAAAATCGACGTGCCGTGGTACGGCGGCGGCATGTCGTTCGGCTCGACCAGCACGCACGTGCTCTTGGGCCGCGCGCGAGTGGCCAAGGCGTGGAACACGCTCACTTGCACCGGCGAAGGCGGTTACCTCGATCGGCTCATCCCGTACAAGGACTACGTCATCACCCAGGTGGCCACGGGGCTTTTCGGCGTTCGCGAGGAGACGATCCAGCGGGCGCCGATCGTCGAGTTCAAGTACGCCCAGGGGGCCAAGCCCGGGCTCGGCGGCCACCTGCTGGGCGATAAAAACACGCCGCCGGTGGCGGCCATGCGCGAGGCGGTCGTGGGCACGTCGCTCTTCTCGCCGTTCCCGTTCCACAGCATCTACTCGGTGGAAGACCACAAGAAACACCTCGACTGGATCGAGCACGTCAACCCCCGCGCGCTGCTCTCGGCCAAGGTCTCCACGCCGGTCGACGTCGACATGGTCGCGGTTGGATCGTACTACGCCGGCGCGCACATCGTCCACCTCGACGGCAGCTACGGCGGCACCGGCGCGGCGCCGAACATCGCGAAGAAAAACATCGCCATGCCGATCGAATACGCGATCCACCGCGTACACCAGTTCCTCGTCGAGGAGGGAATCCGCGACGAGATCACCGTGATCGCCAGCGGCGGCATCCGCACGCCGGCCGACATGGCCAAGGCCATCGCACTAGGCGCCGACGGCGTGGTAATCGGAACCGGCGAGTTGGTGGCCGTAGGCTGTATCCGTTGCGGCAACTGCGAGAGCGGACGCGGCTGCGCACGCGGCATCACCACCACCGATCCGGGACTGATGCCCATGATCTCCATCGACTGGGCCACGCAACGGCTGGTAAACCTGTACAACGCGTGGCGGGAAATGCTCGTCGAGATACTCTATCGTTTGGGCGTGGAATCCGTCGCCGCCCTGCGCGGCCGGACCGACGTGCTGACCCACCTCGATTACGAAAACCCATAGGGACAATTCTCGGAGTCAGGAAATGACCACCTTGAAACAGATCGAGGACCTGAGCCGCCGCATCGCGAGTGAGTTCCATCCCGACCGAATCATTCTGTTCGGCTCCTACGCGCGAGGCGCACCTACGGTCGATTCGGATGTTGACCTGCTGGTTGTACTGCCTTTTGAGGGCAGGGCCGTCGACAAATCGGTGGAAATACGCTTAAAGCTCCGGCCGCCCTTCCCCATAGACTTGATCGTGCGCACGCCCGAAAAAGTCCGCGAGCGGGTGGAAATGGGCGATGACTTTATGCGAGAGATTTTGGAAGAAGGGAAGGTGCTTTATGAAATCGATGACCGTTGAGTGGGTGGCCAAGGCCGAAGGGGACTTTGCGATCGTAGAGCGCGAATCGCGGGCTCGCAAAAATCGCAGTTATGACAGTATCTGCTTTCACGCACAACAGTGTGCGGAGAAGTACCTCAAGGCACGGCTCTGTGAAGAGAGCATATCATTTACCAAGGTTCATGATCTGGTTGCTCTTTTCGAACAGGTTCTCCCAGCGGAACCGTTATGGGAGTCGTTCCGGGAGGATCTTGCATTTCTATCGGACTTTGCCGTGGCTTTTCGGTATCCCGGCGAGTCGGCCGATAAGGAATCTGCCCTGGACGCCCGCCGCCGCTGCCGCCGCTTTCGCTGTGAGGCGCGCAGCGCACTTGGATTGGAGGAATCATGAATGAAGATGACTGAAGACTAGCAATGAATTCCAATCGGAAAATGCCGTCCCCGATAGCTGTGTCGCGCCTCCGCGCGGAAGCCTTCCGCTGCGCACGCGCCGACCTGCGCCCGGCCGAGGACGAGCTGTGGTTTCGCGAGTCGCCCGAGGCCGAGGGCGGCTGCGGCGTGACCGGCTTCGCCTGCTCGATCCCCGTCGGCGGCCGGCACATCTACGAGCCCTCGATTCACATGCGCAACCGCGGCAACGGCAAGGGCGGTGGCATTGCGGCCTGTGGACTGGCGCCGGAAGACCTCGGCGTGTCGCGCAAGGTGCTCGACGAGGACTACATTGTGCAAGTGGCGCTGCTCGATGGCGCTGCTCGCGGCGACGTCGAGCGCAGCGCCATCGAGCCGGACTTCAACATCGACCAGGGCGGGTTGATTCCGACGGTCGACGACTATCGCGACGTGCCTCTGTTGGAAGTTCGTCCGCCGGACATCGTCCGATACTTTGTCCGCGTTAAGCCGGAGGTCCTCGAGCGTTTTGCCGAGGAGAAGGGCTTTGGAGATCTGCCCGAGCGGGAGGTGGAAGATGAGTTCGTTTACCAGAATTCGGTGCGGCTGAACGACGAGTTCTACGCCTCGCTGGGCGAGAAGCGGGCGTTCGTGCTGTCGCACTCGCGGAACCTATTGGTGGTGAAGATCGTCGGTTATGCCGAAGCGGCCGTACAGTACTACCGCATGCCCGACATGCGGGCGCACGTCTGGATCGCCCACCAGCGCTACCCAACCAAGGGCCGTGTCTGGCATCCCGGCGGGGCGCACCCGTTCGTGGGCCTCAACGAAGCGCTCGTGCACAACGGCGACTTCGCCAACTACCATTCGGTGTGCGAATACCTCGCCGGGCGCAACATCTTCCCGCGGTTCCTTACCGACACGGAAGTTTCGGTTCTGTTGTTCGATCTGTGGAGCCGGGTGTAACAATACCCGGTCGAATACATCATCGAAGCGCTCGCGCCGACCACTGAACTGGATTTCGACAGGCTGCCGCTCGATAAACAGCGAATCTATCGGCAGATTCAGGCGGCGCACATTCATAGCTCGCCGGACGGCCCGTGGTTTTTCATCATCGCCCGAAGCCTGGCGGAAACCGGCGAGTTCCAACTCGTCGGCATCACCGATACGGCCATGCTCCGGCCGCAGGTGTTCGCGCTTCAGGAAGGCGAGGTTTCGATCGGGTTGATCTGCTCGGAGAAGCAGGCCATCGACGCAACTCTGGCCAGCCTGGCCTCCGAGGATAAACGCTTCACCCCCCTGGCCGACCAATACTGGAATGCCCGTGGCGGAAGCTTCACCGACGGCGGCGCGTTTCTCCTGACTGTCTCGCCGCGTAATGGACAACCGGCCAACGTCCGGCGGCCGGTGGCCGAAGACCGTCGGTACGATCTGCGGGTGACCGACAAGTTCGGCAAGCCGGTATGCACGCCGCCGGGACAACTCCACTGCGACCTTTCCGCCCCACCCGCTTCACTTACCAAAATCAGGGAGGATTCGGCAACCATCGACGAGGCGATGCGCCGGCAGGACCCGGAATCACTGTTTCGCCACCTTCGTGAGCGGTTGGTGGAAATGGATTACGATCGGCTACGGTGCTTCGTCGACGAAATCGCCGAGCAGACCGCCGGCGAAGTCCCGGCGTTGGGGATCGACGCAATCACCTTGGCGATCGACCATCGTTACCCGACCGGCGACAAGAAACGCAGCTCGGTGCTCACCATCCTTCGCGGCGGCCTAGAGCGGATTTTCCACGCGCAGCCGCTGTGTAATCGGCCGGCGACCGGCACTCACCTGCGGGTCACGTGGGAAAGCCGCGAGCATCTGCGCGGCCCGGAGTCCGGCGAGACGACGCTGTTGATCGACGCCGCCGATTTCGCCGCCGAGGGCGAGAACTGTGACGCCGCGCTCGCGAAAAAGGCCTACACACTCGGCTGGCGGCGCCTGATTCACTACAACTCGCGCGGCACGCGGTTCCATGCCGTGGGATTCGGTCCGAAGACCGACGGACTGAGGATCGATTGCTACGACAATCCGGGCGACTACCTCGCCTCGGGCATGGACGGGCTGGAATGCTACGTGCACGGCAACGCCCAGGACCAACTCTGCCAAATCGCCAAGCGAGGCAAGCTGGTCGTTTACGGCGACGTCGGGCAGACGTTCCTCTACGGCGCCAAGGGTGGCGAGTTCTACGTGCTGGGCAATGTGGCGGGCCGACCGATGGTCAACGCCGTCGGACGACCCAAGGCGGTGATCAACGGCACCGCGCTCGATTTCCTGGCCGAATCGTTCATGGCGGGCGATCCGCTCCGCAACGGAGGGTTCGCTATCGTCAACGGGCTGCGGTTCGACGAGCACGGCACGCCGATTCCGTTGGACTTGCCTTATGCCGGCGGCAACCTGCTCTCGCTGGCCTCCGGCGGCGCGATCTACGTCCGCGATCCGTACCGGACGCTGGTCGAGGAGCAACTCAATGGCGGGATGTACCGGCCGCTGTCGACCGCCGATTGGAGGCTCATCCTGCCCTACCTGCGCGAAAACGAGCGGCTCTTCGGCATCCAGATCGAGCGGGATCTGCTTACCGTCGACGGCGCCGTGCGCGAGCCCCGCAACGTGTATCGGAAAGTCATGCCCCGGACCGACGCTGAAATCGAAGCAGAAATGGAAGGAATGGGAGATTAGGCTGTTAGGCTGTTAGGCTATTGGACTGTTAGGCTGTTAGGCTATTGGACTGTTAGACGGGTAGGGGCTCAGGTGTTTGGGCTGTTACGACGCACCACCAGGTGGATCGATGCGTGACCACTACAAGCTGAAAGCGTTTCAGTTGGCCGATGAACTGGCCCTTCTTGTCTATCGGACAACTTGCTCGTTCCCAAGAGAGGAGCTTTTCGGCCTGAGGGCTCAGATGCGGCGGGCGGCCGTGTCCGTTGCCTCGAACATCGTCGAAGGCTGCGCTCGCCGCACCCAAGCCGATTACCTCCGTTTTCTGGACATCGCATTTGGTTCCTTCCGGGAGTTGGAGTACCAGGTCTCTCTAGCCCAGCGTCTTGGCTACTTCGACACCGACGCACACGAACCACTTCACAAGAAGTGCACTGAGACCTCCAAAGTCCTTGCCGGCCTGATTCGTTCGTTGCGGAGAACAACCCAGTGTACGAAGGAAAACCCAGTTTCCTAAACCTAACAGCCTAAACTCCTAACAGCCTAAACTCCTAACAGCCTAAACTCCTAACAGCCTAAACTCCTAACAGCCTAAACTCCTAACAGCCTAAACTCCTAACAGCCTAAACCCTCAGGTTCTAACCATGGCCGACACACTCCATTGGAACAACACCGCACTGCTGCGAGAAGTGGAGCACTCCAGCGGCACGCCGGTCAGTGCGTGTTTGCAGTGCCACAAGTGTTCGACCGGTTGCCCGATTGGCCCGGAGACGGACTACCTTTCCAGCCAAGTCATGCGGCTAATCCACTTGGGCGCGGAGGACGAGTTGCTTCGCTCGCGGGCGATCTGGCTTTGTGCCTCCTGCGAAGCCTGCACCACGCGATGCCCGATGGGTATCGACATCGCCGCGGTCATGGACACGTTGCGGATGATGGCCGTCGAGCGGAAGGCGGCCTTGCCGGACTCCCGCGGCGAGAAGTTCAATCGCTCGTTTCTCGACAGCGTTCGCCGGCACGGGCGGGTGTTTGAACTCGGCATGCTCACCGCCTACAAGCTCCGCAGCGGCGATCTGCTGGCCGACGTCGACAAGGTGCCCCAGATGTTGGCGAAGGGAAGAATCTCGCTCCTGCCCAACCGTAGCGGCAGCGCCAAGCAAGTCCGTCAGGTCTTCCGCCGGGCCACGGAGGAGGATGAGAAACAATGAAATACGCCTTCTTTCCCGGATGCAGCCTCGAATCGACCGCGTGGGATTTCGACAAGTCCACGCGCGCCGTCTGCGGCGCGCTGGGCATTGAAATCGAAGACATCCCCGATTGGGTCTGTTGCGGATCGACGCCGGCCCACTCGACCAGCGCTTCGCTGGCCGTAGCGCTTCCAGTGCTCAATCTCCAGAAGGCACAGGCCATGGGGGCGCCGGTGCTCTGTGCGTGCGCGTCGTGTTACGCCCGACTGCGAACCGCCAACCACGTCCTTCGCGGTCAGGCCGACCAGCGGCAACGCGCCGAGCGAATCACCGGGCAGCTCTACGATGGCGGCGCCGAGGTTTAC
>JAUWWA010000040.1 GCA_030617125.1 Pirellulales bacterium
CCTATGGCTGGGGCGCAGGTTGTCGTTCGCCTTTTGCTTCATTATGAGCTACGCGGTGGTCGCGTTCGTTTTCCTCAGTCTGCGGAATGAATCCCAGGCCTATTGGATGACGCCGATGGTCGGTTTTGCCACGCTGAGCGTATTTGGCGGCTACGCCATCTATTTCCCCGAACTCTTCCCGACACGGCTGCGGGCGACGGGCACTGGAATATGCTACAACGTCGGTCGGATACTCGCGGCGCCGCTCATCCTGTTCAGCGTGCCTCTGAAGGACGCCATGAAGGGCGCGATGAGCAAGCATGGCGAGTTCATGGCCGACCTCGGCATCACGAGCCCTTTCCGTGCGGTCGCGATCGTCATGTGCAGCATCTACATCGTCGGCTTGATCGCTCTGATCTGGGCCCCCGAGACCAAGGGAAAGCCGTTGCCGACAGACGAGGAATAGCCAAAACGCCTGTCAGTCAACGAGCCACAGAGATTCTGAGGAACGTTGGTTGTTTGAAGAAACAAGTTCAGGCGGTCGTGTCAAAATTAGCCAAATGTGGTATGATGGAAACAAGTGAATTAGCTAAGCAAGCACGGAGAAGAGAGACTGTTGAATTATAGCTGAAGACACCCTTTTGCTCGCCCATCTTCAAGCCAGAAGGAAGCACGTCATGAATCCAACATTGAACTACCTGTTCTCGCGACGCAGCATTCGTGTATACCGATCCGAACACGTGGGAGAGAATCTGGTGCACGATTTGCTGGAGGCGGCGATGGCCGCGCCGTCTGCAGCGGCAAAGGACCCGTGGGAGTTTGTAGTCCTCCGCAATCGCAACACGCTGGCGAAGATCGCCCAAGGCTTACCGAATGGAAAGATGCTCGTGGACGCTTCAGTCGGGATCGTTGTCTGTGGAGACCTGCACCGTGCACATGACGGGCAGTTGTCTTATCTGTTGCAAGACTGTTCGGCGGCGATCGAGAACCTGTTGTTGGCCGCCGGTATGTTGGGGCTGGGAGCGTGCTGGCTGGGTGTGCACCCACGAGAGGAGCGCGTGATGCATATCCGTTCATTGCTGAACATTCCCGATACGGTCATTCCCGTCGCAACGATTGCGATCGGCTGGCCCAACGAGTCGCAGGAACCGCGAACACGCTACCGTGAGAATGCTGTCCATCACGAAACCTGGTAAGGTCGGAGCGAAAAGGCCTCTGGATCCCTGCTGTTCTCCCCATGCAGAGGGGCTGGCTTTGCGTTCGGCCCGCAATGTGCGTAGAATTAATAGTAGGAGCGTGAGGAGATGGCAGCAGAATCGTTGTCCGCCGACAAGGCAGAAGTCGCGGTTGCGGAGACCCAGGCGAGGGGTCAGACGACGGTCCAGGCCACCGCAACCGCGTCACGACCGACTCGCGAAGGCGCCGAGGTCGTCCAGTCGACGCCCGCCAGGAGGATTCGGCGTGCCAGCGCCGTCGGCGTTCGCGAGGAAATGGCGGAACGCGAAGAACTGGGCGAATTCCGCATCTGGTTGCGCGAGTCGGTGAGCAGCGCGCCCAGTTGGCTGGTGAGCATGGTCTTCCACATGATCCTCTTGCTGGGCTTGGGGTTGTATTGGCTGCCCGCCGAAGCAGTCGACGAGGTGCGGCAACTGGTGATCGCCTCCAACGAGAACCAGCCGCTCGAGGATCTGGAAGCACTGGCCGACGAACCGCTCCAGGAGATCAACGTGGAGATCACGGCCGAGGCGGTGGAGGTCGTGTCCAAGGTCGAAGCGGAGGACGTCGAGATTTCGCCCGCCGACGACATGGAAGCGGCCGCTGTGCATGTCGACCTCGACGACTTCGGTCTGGAGCATGCGCCGCGCAACGATCTGCTGGCGAGCGCCGGTACATATATGGGCAGTGGGCTCTCGGGGCGCGGCTCGAAATCGCGTGCTGCACTGGTCCGCAAGCTCGGCGGCAGCGCCGGCAGCGAAAAAGCGGTCACCGCCGCGCTGAAGTGGCTGGCCCGCCACCAAATGCCCGACGGCGGTTGGAGCTTCAATCACTGCCTGGCCCCGAGCTGCCAAGGCAAGTGCCGCAATCCGGGCAGCACGGCGGAGGCCCGGAACGCCGCAACCGCCATGGCGCTGTTGCCGTTTCTTGGCGCCGGGCAAACGCACAAGGAGGGCAAGTATAAGGCGACGGTGAACAGCGGGCTGTACTTTCTGATCAATCACATGAAGATCAGCCCCAACGGCGGCGCGTTGAATGAAGCCGGCGGGATGATGTACTCGCACGGCCTGGCGTCGATCGTCTTGTGCGAGGCATACGCGATGACGCAGGATAAGGGCTTGCACAACCCGGCGCAGGCCGTCGTCAATTTTATCTGCTACGCCCAGGATCCCGGCGGCGGCGGATGGCGGTACGAGCCACAGCAGGCAGGCGACACCTCGGTGGTCGGCTGGCAGATCATGGCGCTGAAGAGCGGACACATGGCCTATCTGCGCGTGCCGCCGCTCGTGGTCAAGAAGGCCTACATGTTCCTCGATCACGTGCAGGCCGAGAGCGGCGCCTTCTACGGCTACACCGGACCGGGCACGGGACAGGCGACCACGGCCATCGGACTGCTTTGCCGCATGTACCTCGGTTGGAAGAAGGACCACGGCGCGTTGCAGCGCGGCGTGCAGCATCTTGCCGAGTGGGGTCCCTCCGGGGGCAACATGTACTACAACTACTACGCTACCCAGGTCTGCCGCCACTGGGAGGGCGACGTCTGGAAGAAATGGAACAGCGTGATGCGCGACCAGTTGGTCAACTCCCAGGCCAAAGGGGGCCACGAGGCGGGAAGTTGGTTCATGCCCAGGGGCGACCATGGCGCGGATCGCGGCGGACGACTCTACTGCACCTCGATGGCCACCATGATCCTCGAGGTCTACTACCGCCACCTGCCCATCTACCGCAAGCAGAGCACCGAGGAAGAATTCCCGGAATAGTGCTCTTTCCCCCCAAATGGGCGGCATTCTCTCTCTCCTGTGTTCCTTCCCGCGGGTTATAATAGGTAGTAGAAGTGGAATTCTCGTCTGACGTTACGCCGATTTGCTCCCTTGGCCGAAGGAACTCGCATCGTGTCGAAAACCCTCCCCCCCGAAAGCGACATCGCGGATCTCGCGGGGGCGGTGATCCGGACTTCGGACGACGCAGTCGGGCCATCGGCTTCGGATGCGGCGCCGTTCCGGGTGCGCGAGTTGCCACCGCTGCCGAAGGCCGCGGATGAACCACGCCTGCCGCGTATCGAGGTCGATACTTCGCGGCCCCGCTGGTGGCGTCGATGGTGGTCGCGGCGGACATCGTCGGGTTGCGTGGCGAGTTTCGTGTTCCATTTCTGCCTGCTTTTGGGGTTGGCGTTGGTCGTCGATAGGACGATAGGCGTGGGCGAGGGGCCGTGGGGCGAGTTGGTCGCCGGGTTCAACGTGCCGGTGCCGCTGGACTCCGAGATGGGCGACGACCGTTCCGAGCCGTTGATCCTCGAACCAGGCAGCACCGACGCCGACGCGCCGACTCCGGACCGGCAGTCTGATCTGCCCAAGATCGCCGAGGCGAACTGGGAACCCGCCGGTCGCGACGACGCACGCTGCGCGGCGTTCAACCTACCGCCGGCGGCGTTGAATGACTGGCTCGCGCGGACCGACGCGCCCGTCGGCGGCGGCCTGCAAGGACGCGGTCGCGACGCACGCGCGGCGCTGGTCCACAGCGGAGGCGGCAACGGGCAGAGCGAGCGGGCCGTCGAACGCGGATTGCGATGGCTTGCCGCACATCAACTCGACAACGGAAGCTGGAACTTCGACCATCGCAAGAGCGTCTGCCGCGGACAATGCCGAAACCCCGGCGACGAGGCCAGCACCACCGCCGCCACCGCGATGGCGCTGTTGCCGTTTCTCGGCGCCGGGTATACGCACCGTCAGGGGGAGCACAGGGATGTCGTCAATCGCGGGCTGTACTACCTCGGCAATCGGGCGATGCTGACTCAAAACGGCAACGATTTCCAAGAAGGAACCATGTACGCCCAGGGCTTGGCGGCCATCGCGCTGGGCGAAGCGTACGCGATGACCGACGATCCGTCGCTGAAACCGGTTGCTCAAGGTGCGATCGATTTTATCGTCTACGCCCAAGACCCCAAGGGCGGCGGCTGGCGCTACACACCCGGCGAACCCGGCGATACCACGGTCACCGGATGGCAGTTGATGGGGCTCAAGAGCGGGCAGATGGCGCGATTGAGCGTTCCCTCTCCGACCATCTACATGGTCCGGCGGTTCCTTGACAGCGTGCAGTACGAGGACGGCTCGCAGTACGGCTACCTCGACCGCTTGCCGCGAAAGACGACCACGGCCGTCGGACTTCTCTGCCGGATGTACACCGGCTGGCGGCGTAGTCACCCGGGCCTGCAACGCGGCGTCGTCTACCTGAGCAACTGGGGGCCGTCGCGCGAGAACATCTACTACGACTACTACGCCACGCAAGTGATGCACCATTGGGGCGGCGAGTTGTGGAATCAGTGGAACGTCCCGATGCGCGACTACCTGATCCAGAGCCAGGCCGCCGGCGGCCACGAGGCCGGAAGCTGGTTCTTCGCGCGCGATCGCGGCGCGAAAGCCGGCGGCCGGCTCTACGGCACCGCGATGGCCGTCATGACGCTCGAGGTGTATTACCGCTACATGCCGCTGTACGGGCGGGAGTCGGTAGAGGATGAGTTTTAAGCGGGTTTGTTTACCACGTGTCACGCCGCTGAGCGACTATCGTCTTCGGGTCGAGTTTGACGATGGGGTAGCGGGCGAAATCAGTTTGGCCGACCGAGGTGTCAATCTGAACCGGGAATGATCGCAACGCCTCATCGCGATTCCTGTCGATCTACCGCCAGCAAAGCGTGGAACAGGAGTTTCCGTTGCAGAGGTGCGGCCTCATCGCAGCGGCGTGGCCAAAAGGCGACATCACCCGTGTCCCCATGATGGACAATGCAAACGTGCCCAATCCGGCCGCGGCGGTTCGGCGAGGGTGCGTGGCGGCGCAAGTCGGGTGCCGGCAACAGGTTACGTCGCCGTCGTTAGTCCGATATCCGGGCATTGGCACCCGAAATGCTTTTTTGGGCAAACGCAACGATCCGGTTTGCCTCTTTGGCCGCGTAAAGTCTCTCTCCCGCTCTCTTGAGGACAGCACCTTGCCGAAATCGATCAAGACGTCCGCTCGTCGCAAGTCCCCCGGTTGCAAGCCGAAATCACGGAATGTTCGCCGGTCCGCCGGCCGCAACCGCTTGGCTCCGGTTGCCGAGAAGCACCAGGACGGCGACGCCGGCAAGATCCATCACCAGCCGTTGAATGAAGACAACCGCGACGATGAATTGATCGACGAGTACGACGTCGAGCACACCGGCGGAGACGATCAGATCGACGATCCGGTGCGGATTTACCTGATGCAGATGGGCGAGATTCCGTTGCTCAGTCGCCGGGAGGAGTTGGCCGCAGCCAGGCGGATCGAGCGCACCCGGCGACGATTCCGACACAGCATGTTGGCGACCGATTACGTGTTGCAGGCCGCGATCGGCCTATTGGAGAAGATTCGCGACGGCAAGCTGCGGCTGGATCGCACGATCGAGGTTTCCGTGGTCAATACTCCGGAGAAGCGCCGGCTGATGAAGGTCATGGAGCCGAACCTCAAAACGCTCAAGCATCTCATCTGGCGGAACAGGCAAGACTTCGCGGTGGCGGCAAACAAACACCGCAAGATGAAAGAGCGCCGCGAGGCTTGGCGACGGCTTGTCGTTCGGCGCAACAAGGCGGTGCGGCTGGTCGAGGAACTGGGACTGCGCACCCAGCGCCTGCAGCCGATCCTCGAGAAGCTCAACGAAATCTCCGGCCGGATGAGCGACCTGGTCGAGCAACTGGCCGAGCTGTGCGCCGCGGCTGGCACTCGCCAGCGCCGCGCTGAATTGCGCAAGGAGCTGTGCTACATCATGCGGGTGACGTTGGAGACTCCCGCCACGTTGCGACGACGCATCGAGGAGAGCGATGCCTTGCTGAAGCAATACGAGCTTGCCAAACGCGATCTGTCGGCCGGCAACCTCCGGTTGGTCGTCTCCATCGCCAAGCGCTATCGCAACCGCGGCATTGGTTTCCTCGATCTCATCCAGGAGGGAAACACCGGATTGATGCGGGCGGTCGACAAGTTTGAACACGCCCGAGGCTACAAGTTCTCCACCTACGCCACGTGGTGGATCCGCCAGGCGATTACCCGAGCGATTGCCGACCAGAGCCGAACCATCCGGGTACCGGTCCACATGATCGATTCGATCAGTCGCGTGCGGAGCATCACCCGCAAGCTGGTCCAAGAGAAAGGCTCCGAGCCGTCGTTGGAGGAGACGGCCGAGGCGGCCGGGCTGTCGGTCGACGAGACCAATTGCGTCATGCGCATGGCCCGGCAGCCGCTCTCGCTCGACCAACCCGTCGGCGATCACGACGACACCTACTTCGGCGAATTCCTGCAAGACCACCGCGAGGACGATCCGCTGTTCGACGTGAACCGGGAGTTGCTCAAGTCGCGGATCGCCAACGTGTTGCAGGTGTTGGAATATCGCGAGCGGGAAATACTCCGCCTGCGGTACGGCCTGACCGACGGCTATGCCTACACGCTCGAGGAAGTCGGCAAGATCTTCTCGGTCACCCGCGAGCGTGTCCGCCAGATCGAGACGAAAGCGGTCCGCGCGTTGCGGCAACCGGCCCGGGCGAAGAGACTCTCGAACTTCATCGAGCGGCGGATTCCGGCGCCGCTGGCCATCTTGGCGCCGAACGCCGAAGACGCCCCGGTGGTCGAGAATGCCTAGCGGCCTTGACCGTTCGGCCTTCTTGCCCTAGCATGTCCACTACAAAATGTCACGGAGGATCGGGATATTGCCATGGCTAGAACAAACGGGAACGCCGAGCCGCAGCGGCTTTACATCGGCGTTGACGTCGGCGGGACGAAAGTGCAGGCGTCGCTGGTCGACGAGTCGGGCGGGATCGTCACCCGGCAGCGGTGCCCTACCCCGCGCGACGGCGGATCGGAAGACGTCGCCGCCACGATCCAAACGGCCATCGACGATGCGGTCAAGAAGGTCGGCAAGCACCCCGGCGGTCTGACGGCCATCGGCGTCGCCATTCCCGGCGTGGTCGATCCCGATGCGGGTCACGTGGTCGTCACGCCGAACATGAGTTTGACCGACGTGGCGATCGGCCCGCGCCTGCGGGACCAATTCGACGTGCCCATCGCCGTGGGCAACGACGGCAACCTCGGCGCGTTGGGCGAGCGGTGGCTCGGCTCGGCGCGCAACGCCACGAGCGTGCTGAGCATCTGCGTCGGCACCGGCATCGGCAGCGGGTTTGTGCAAGGCGGAAAGCTGTGGCGCGGCGCCCGCGAAGCGGCCGGAGAGATCGGACACATCGTCATGCGGATCGGCGGCCCGAAGTGCGGCTGCGGAAACCGCGGCTGTTTTGAGGCCCTGGCCGGACGCTCCGCCGTCGAACGCGATATCCGCGAAGCCGTCGCCGCCGGCCGCAAAACCGTGCTCACCGAGCTGACCGACGGTGACCTGAGCATCATCCGCAGCAGTCTGCTCCGCCGGGCGCTGGAGGCCGAAGACGAACTGGTCGCCGAAATCATGCACCGCGCCGCGGAGGTGATCGGCGCCGCGTGCCTGACCGTCCGCCACCTGATCGACCCCGACGTGATCGTGCTCGGCGGCGGCGTGATGGAAGCGTGCAGCGAGTTCATGATGCCGATCATCGAGGATATCGTGGGCAGCGACCGGTTGCCGGGCGCCCGGCAAAGCGGCGGCGTACGGCTTTCCGCCTTGGGCGACGACGCCGTGGTGCTTGGTGCGGTGGCCGCGGCTCGAATGCTCGTCGGACACAGCCCGTTTAAGAAGCGGTTCGTCGCCCGGCCGGCATTCCCGGAGATCACCCACTATGAATTCGGCGAGATCACCATCGCCGGGAAGGCCTATGACCGCGACGTCTGCATCCGCGTCGACGGCAAGGTGAAGAAGCGCGATAAGGCGGTGGCCAAGCAGCAGTACGGCACCTCGCACACCGTCGGCCCCGAGGAATTGGAGAAAGTCTGCCGCGGCGGCCCGGAAGTGCTCATCATCGGCGCCGGAGAGTCGGGCATGGTCGAACTGACCGATGAAGCCCGACACTTTCTCGAGCGGCGTGCAATCGAGTGCAAGCTTCTGCCGACAGGCCAAGCGGTCGAAGCCTACAACCAGTCAGAGCGGCGCAGGGCAGCGCTAATGCACTTGACGTGCTGAGGTACTCTAATACGCGGGCGGCCCAAATGCTTCCGCGGATGGTCAGGTCGTTTTGACATGTCGTTTTGCAGGCAAGCTCCGAAATGCTTCTATCTGCTTCGCGTACTTGCCATTGAGTTCACGCAATCGCGAAATCAAGGTGGCAGGGTCGTGGTTGGCTTCTCGTGACATGCGTATTCGACTCTCGCGAACAGCGTCGAGCACATCGGTCTGATCGGTCATCTGTCTTCCTCCTCATCCATCAACTCCAATGGAGTTGTCAGAATTGGGATGTGCAGGTCAAGAAGTGTGTTTATCCGTCGGATATGATTGAACTTGTTCGCATTCGCAAGGTGCTGACAGTTCCAGGTCAGTAGGAAATCAGACTTGTTGAATGAAGCCAAAGCAAGATGGAGAGGATCGCCCAAAGGGTCGTTGGGCATCAGATGATGCTTGATGTAGACTTCGATAATCTCTTCAATTTCAGAACCAACAGGGATGGCGGGAAGTTCCAACGCCATTTGCAGAGCATTCTTGCGGTGTGGCAGGCTGCTACCATCTAATTCCGCAAGGACGGCAGTGCTTGTGACCAGTTCATACCGCTGGGAAAAGTCGTCCCACCACCTGCGCGTCCAGTCGCGCATCGCCACAACGGCTGGAGATCGCCGCCGATCGTGGTAGAAACTGAACACCGAGGTTTCGATGTATACTATCTCACTCATGCCAACAGTATCCCACGGAATGCTTCTACTTGCAATGGCGTATTGGCGCAGAACGTTTGCGATAACCCGCCGGAATATGCCCGGCGGAGAGGACGTTGATTTCACGTTGGCGCTAATTCGCCGGGCATATTCTGGTCGGGTTCATCGCTTTGTTCGACATCCTTTCTGGCGTTACCGAGAAGCTCAACGAAATGGGCAAGGCGTTCATCGTCGAAAAACCAAGTTGAGTTTGGATCATACGTAGGCACATCGTTCGCCTTCTGGCTTAGCAGTGGCTGAACTTGCTCTGCAGAGAGTGCGAAATACTCGTAGAGACGATCAAGGAACAGC
>JAUWWA010000279.1 GCA_030617125.1 Pirellulales bacterium
GTTGGCCGTGTCGGGGACCTGCTTGACGCACACAATAATGTCGTAAGGCACAGCCGAATACTCCGAAAACCACCGGGGGGGCAAAGGCGAAAGAGTAACAGCCGGACGCTTTCCGGTCAAGGCCCGCTTGCCTACCAAGAGAAGCATTTAGCGTCAGTCCACCATCAGCTCGGAGATGTGGCATACGCGTACCGGCAGCCCGCGTTGGCGCACGCCGAACGTGAGATGAATGATGCACGCGGGGCAAGAGGTCACCAGCAGGTTCGCCCCTGTTCGTGCAACGTGGTCCATCTTGCGGTCGAGCACCTGCCGTGAGAGGTCATAGTGATAGAGCGCATACGACCCCGCGCCGCCACAGCACCAGTCGGCCTCGGGCAGTTCGCGGTATTCCAGAACGGGAAGGGAACGGAGTATCTCTCGCGGTTGGCGGACAAGCCCTTGGCCGCGGGAGGCGTGGCACGGATCGTGGTAAGTGGCGACGACCTTTTCGCCTTGTCCGGCACTTGGCGAACCGCCCGTCGATGCGACAAGTTCCACCAGGTCGCGCATCCGCTGGGCGCAGGCCTTTGCCGCTTCGTGCCGCGGGTCGTCCTCGTCGAAGAGCGTAGGATACTTCTTGAGGAAAGCGGCGCAACTCGAACAATCGGTGACGATCACATCGAACTCGTCCTCGGCCAAAATCGCCAGATTCTTCTCGGCCAGTGCCCGCGCCGCGGTCCGATCGCCGTAAGTGACCGGCGGCAGACCGCAGCAGCAATTCTCCAGCACGCGAACCGTACGGCCGAGCTTGCGGAGTATTCGCAGCGTCGCACGGGCAGCGACGGGGCACATGATGTCGGTCCCGCACCCGACAAAGTAGCCGATGCGCAGGTCTCCGGTGCCTCGGACGACGCCGGGTTTGACCTCCTCGCGAAAGGTCTTCTCGGGGAATCGCTCGACGATTTCCGCAGCGCGGGGGAAGTCGCGCCCGAAAATTCGCAGCAATCCCAGGGCCTGGGCGAGGTTCGACAGCCCGCTGCGTTTTCCAATCGCCACGGCCCGCGCGGCCAGCCGGAGACGCCGAGGATGCGGTAGGATGTGCCGGAACAACAGCTTGTGCAACTTGCTGCGCCCGACGCGGTCGAGGTATTCGGAGCGGGCGTCCAGCATCAAATCGGCCGTGGCGACCGCCGGGAAGCAGTTGGCCGTGCACGCGCCGCACAGAAGGCACGTGAACAGCGGTTCTTCGAGTTCGCGATTCCACTCGATGCGTTTCTCGATCAGCGCGCGCAGCAGCGCCAGCCGGCCGCGCGCCACGCCCGCCTCGTGTCCGGTGGAGCGAAAAACCGGGCACGCCACCTGGCAAAATCCACACCGGTTGCAACGGGCAATCTCGTCGTAATGTTTCTCGATTTCCATGATTCCGCCGCGAACTACCTACTTTCGCCCAGGCAAACGGCCCGGGGCGAAAATGCCGTGCGGGTCCAGCGCGGCCTTAATCTGGTGCATGAGTCGCCAATCCGCACGCGGCGGTCCAAAGACTTCCTGGCGTCGGGTAAACGGCCCCGGCGCCTTTTCCAGAATCGCGTAACCGCCCGCTTCCTGTGTCGCGTGGCCGAATCGCCTCCACGACGCGTCGGTCAGGTCGGCCATCGCGGCGGTGAACCGGCCGCAACCGAAGTCGATCAAGACGGCGGCTCCGTCCCATAGATCACGCTGATCCGAGACGAAAGCGGCGGCCACATCCGGCGGCAAATCGGTTCGCACCAGGAACGGTAAACGCTCCAACGTATCGAAGAACGTAGCGCACATTCCATCGTATGCAGGATAGTCGCAACGCCTTTCGACGCTGAGGGTCGCCTTTTCCAGCAGTGTTTGACAACGATCGACCTGGAAATGCACCGTTTCCTCGAGACCTTCGAATCCTGCGACGAGTTGCCACGCGCCGTCGTCGTCCATCTTGATATCGGGCCGTCCCGGCACGGCAACCACAAAGACCGGTTCGAGCTGCGAACACAGCAGTTCGGCGGCCGCTGCCGCACACTGCGGAAGTGTGCCCGAGGCGACCACGGCGCCGCGACTCGCCGGCAGGGACAATACGCGGAACGTCAACTCGGTCAAGAAGCCGAGTGTTCCCGCCGAGCCGACCATCAGCCGCGTTACGTCATAGCCGGCCACGTTCTTGACCACCCGTCCCCCTGCCGAGATCAGACGGCCGATGCCGGAGACGAACTTCAGACCGAGCAGCAGATCCCGCGGCGCCCCGTATCGGAGCCGCTCGGGACCGCACGCCGCCAGCGCCGCCAGGGAGCCGACCGTGCCATGGCGCCCCCTCGGCGGACGAACGGGCAACCACTGGCCATGCTCGGCGAGGACCTCTTGCAGCGCATCGACCGACATTCCCGAGCCGACCGCGATCACCTGATTGGCCGGATCATATTCAACGACGGTTGAGAGTTTGGTGCTTCGAAGCGGAATGGTCTCTTGGTCCGAGTGGTTGCCGAAATCGCGCCGCGTGCCGTTGCCTAGCGGCAAGAGCTTGGCACGATCGAGGTACGCCCGCCGGACGAAGTCGCACGCTTCGGCCACGTCGGCCGGCGCCAGTTCGCCGTCGCGCGGCAACTGCGCGGAGAGCGGCTCGGCCGCCGGTTCGCCATCGGCCTTCGGCGGAATGATTTTCCCGGGGTTAAGCAAGTCGTCTGGATCAAGCGCTTTGCGGATCTGTCTTTGCAGTTGCAGATCATCCTCCGAGAAAATCATCCGCATGGCTTCCATCTTTTCCACGCCGACACCGTGTTCGCCGGTAATAGTGCCGCCCAAGCCGACGCACGCCTCCACGATCTCGTGGCTCGCTTCGTGGACCCGGTGCACTTGATCGGGATCGCGGGAATCGAACAAGAGCAGCGGGTGGAGATTCCCATCGCCGGCATGGAAGACGTTGCCATGCGAGAGACCGTAACGGGCGGCAATCTCAGCCACTCGGGCAAGGGCATCGGGCAGCCGGTTGCGCGGCACGGTGCAATCGGTCACCAGGTAGTTCGGTGCAAGCCGGGCAATCGCGCCAAACGCCCCGCGGCGCCCCGCCCAAAGCAGGTCCCGTTCGCCGGCGTCTTTCGCCCGGCGGACCTCGCGGCATCCGTTGCTAAGGCATAGCGCACGAATGCGTTCGGCCTGCCGGGCAAGCCCTGCAACCGGGCCATCTACCTCGGCAATCAACACGGCCGCAGCATCCAGCGGATAACCGCACGGCTTGCTCTCCTCCACCGCTCGGATCACGGTGGCATCCATCATCTCGAGCGTCGCGGGAATGATCCCGGCCGCGATGATAGCAGACACCGATCGCGCGGCGTCCGCATTGTCGTCGTAAACGGCCAGGAGCGTCACCACCGACTCGGGCGACGGCAAGATGCGGACGACCAACTCGGTGACGATCCCCAACGTTCCCTCGCTGCCGACGAGCACGCCGCGAAGGTCGTAGCCGGGCGGATCCAACGCGGCCCCACCGGTTTTGATCAGGTCACCGCCGGGAAGGACCACCGTCATACCCAGAATGTGATTGGAAGTAACGCCATACTTCAGACAATGCGGGCCGCCGGCGTTCTCGCCGACGTTGCCGCCGAGCGTGGCGACCTTCTGGCTGGCCGGGTCCGGCGCATAAAACATTCCGAGCGGCGCCAAGGCGTTTTGCAGCTCCATGTTGGTCACCCCGGGTTGGACAACCGCGTATCGCCCTTCCGGCCGGATACTGAGAATCTGGTTCAGCCGCGAGAGTTCAATCACCAAACCGCCGCCGCTGGCGACGCTTCCGCCTGAGAGGTTCGTCCCAAAACCTCTGGGTACGTACGGCGCCCGGGACTGGGTCGCCGCGCGAACCACGGCGGCCGTTTGCTGCGTGTCAGCGGGCAAAACCGCGACATCCGGCACACCGACGGCCAGCGAGGCGTCGTATGAATACACTTCCAAACCCGCTCGGCCGGTCGAGACGTGTCCGGCGCCGACAATACGTTTGAGTTCTTGCAGCA
>JAUWWA010000206.1 GCA_030617125.1 Pirellulales bacterium
GCCGACCGTGCTGCTGCAAGACGCCGAGAATTTGCTCGATGACGAACCCCTCCCAGCTCGCACCTACCCAAGGTCGGCTGAGCAAGTCGTTCTCGTCTGCGACGTTGAGCAGTGCATGTAACAAGCCGGAGTCCCTCCAGTACACTTTGTGGCTCTTGATCAACCGCTTCTTGATGTTCGCGTGGTACGGCGGGAGTCGGCGGATCAGGAACGCGCCGCTTAGGTAGTCCATGTAGCTGTTGGCCGTCTGGTACGACAATCCGAGGCTCTGGCCAATCCGCGCCGCGTTCCAGGTCTGACCGTGGACAGCCGCGACCATCTTCAGTAGCCGCCCGGTGAGTTGGGGCTTCGCGGGCAGCCCCCAATTCGGCAGGTCTCGCTGCGCGAGCAGGGCCAAATAGTCGACCTGCCACTGCGGGTATTGCCGCGGGACGAGCACGCCGCCGTCAGGATAGCCGCCGCAGCACCACAGCCGATTACGGGCAGCCTTCGTGGGGAGTTCGTTCCAGGTAAATGGCATTAGTTCCACCTGCGACAGGCGCCCCGCCAACGACTGCGAGACCTCCTCCGCAAGCGACGGCGAGACCGAACCAAGCAACAGGAAACGGCCCATGCGTCGACGATCCTGGTCGATAGCTCCACGCAGGCGACGGAAAATCTCGGGACAGGCCTGCGCCTCGTCCAGCACCACCAGGGAATTGCCTTCGACCAGGTCGTTCCATTGCACGTCGATGCGAAGGCGGTCCGCCTCCTGTTCGAGGTCGAAATACGCTCCGCGCAGGACGCGGGCGAGAGTGGTTTTCCCGGACTGACGGGGCCCAACGATGGCCACAGCGGGGTATCGGGCAAGCCTATTTTGGACAACCTGGGAGATCTTTCTCGGGACCATGCTTTGCATAATAGAATCTGGTTTCTATTTTGCAAGCCCAGTCTTGAACGAAAACGGGCTGGGACTCGAAATACTCAATTGGGTATTCGGCAGAACGTCATACTCGAAAGGGTCACATGGAATTCAGAAGCCGCTCTGGCCTGTCTGTGCGATCCGCATCGCGAGTCAAATCGAATATTTCGAGTCTGCCCCCGATTGCCCCCAACTGCCTCCAAACTGCCCTTCCCCTGGCGGGCGGATTTTGGTACTAAGCCGCCCGATTGTCGGTCGACATAGGCCTGCCGCGCGGCGATCCCTGCCATGTTGGATCGCGCGGCGCCGTTTCCCGACCAAGCGTACCCATCACCTCCGGCTTTCGCTAAATTGCTTCTTTTCACCAAATTAACTTCCGTTTTTCCGGAGACGTTCCGATGAAACGCATTATTCTCCGCATTGCCGCGTTAGGAGTAGTGGTTGTGTTGGGTCTGATCGCGATTGCCCAGGCCCAGCGTGGGACCAAAGATACTACCATGCCGGCTAAAGCGGACGCCAATCCACTCCGGGCCGACGCCCTCCGGTCCGCACCGGCCCAGAAGCCGATCGAAAAACCGGCCGGGAAGCCGGCTGTCGATCCGTTTTCGAAGCGTTCGAGCCCGCCCCCTCCCGCACAGCTTCGCCCGACTCCGCCGGCAGTGCTCGGCGGCGGTGATATTCCCGACGCCTCACGGCTGGCGGCGCCGCCGCAGCCATTTCCGCCCAGAGACACGGCTGCCACGCGACCGATCGGCGAATCGTCGGCGTCCGAGCCCCTGATCCTCGCATCGGCAGGAGAGATGGCGCGGCCGCTGCGCGGTCAGCGAGACGGCGCCTTGGCGGCAGCGGCGACGGCGAGTGATGTCCAAGCCCCGGCACGATTTCGCGAGGATCCGCGGACCGCTCCGGCCGCGACTGCCGAGCCGGGGTTTTCGTCGATCGACGACCAAGGCTCGACAGCCAATCCGGTGCGCCACGATCCCCCCTCGACAGGTCGGGCGACTGCACCGCAGGGCTTTCCCACGGCGATCAATCCCGTGCGAGGGGACTTTCCGTCGCAAGGCGATTCAGCGTTGCGAGGTAATTCGATGCCGCCGGGTTTTCCGTCGTCGAACGCGTTGGCGCGGGGTGATTTCCCGCCGTCCGCGGCCACGCCCGTGCCTCTCGAGGCGGCTGTGACAAGAGAGGGGACGGGTCAGCCCGGCAGCAAACTGCTCGACGGCCCGCAAGTCCCGCAGCTTACCATCGAGAAATCCGCCCCCGAGCAGATCCAAGTCGGCAAGCTGGCCGTGTTCAAAATCACCGTGCGCAACACGGGCAATGCCTCGGCGAGCGATGTGGTGATTTACGACCAGACCCCGAAGGGAACTCGGCTGATCAGCACCACGCCACAGGCCTCGCGCGGGCCGCGCGGCGAGATTGTCTGGCAACTCGGCGCCCTTTCGCCCGGCAAGCAGTCGTCGGTCGAAATGAGGCTGATGCCGATCGCCGAGGGCCAAATCGGTTCGACGGCCACCGTCCAGTTCAACGCTTCCGCCTCCGCCAGGTCCATCTGTACGAAGCCGGAACTGGTCGTGAAGACCTCGATGGCCGAGCAGGTGCTCATCGGCGAGGAGGTAACGCTGACAATTACGGTTTCTAACCCAGGCAGCGGCACGGCCAGCGGCGTGGTTCTCGAAGAGCACATCCCGGCCGGGCTGCAACACCCGGCGGGCGGTGATCTCGAATACGAAGTCGGCGACCTGCCCCCAGGCGAAACCCGAAAACTGGAACTCACGCTGATCGCCAGCCGCGCGGGCACGGCTACCAACGTGCTCGTCGCTCACGGCGACGCCAATCTGCGGACCGAGGACCGGGTCAACATCGAGATCGTCGCGCCGAAGCTGGACGTGAGCCTCTCCGGGCCGAAGCGGCGCTACCTCGAACGCGAGGCCACGTACCGCCTCTCGGTGCACAATCCCGGCACGGCCCCGGCCAAGGAGGTCGAACTGGTGGCCTATCTGCCCAGTGGGCTGAAGTTCGTCAGCGCCAACAACACCGGCCGCTATGAAAAAGCAAACCGGGCCGTCTACTGGCGACTCGAAGAGCTGCCGACCGGCGAGACGGGTACGGTCGAACTGGTCACCATGCCGGTCGAGGCGGGCCAGCAGAGCATCCGGCTGCGCGGAACCGCTCAGAAGGGCCTGACCATCGAAAAGGAGCAGTCGGTGGTGATCGAGGGCATTGCGGCCATCCTGTTCCAGGTGGCCGACGTAACCGATCCGATTGAGGTGGGCGGCGAGGCGACGTACGAAATCCGCGTGCTCAAT
The DNA here is from genome assembly GCA_030617125.1 of Pirellulales bacterium. Taxonomy (GTDB): domain Bacteria; phylum Planctomycetota; class Planctomycetia; order Pirellulales; family Thermoguttaceae; genus JAUWWA01. Next base: position 3,211 of record JAUWWA010000206.1, read on the forward strand.
CAGGGATCGAAGGCGGCGACCAACGTGCGGCTGGCCGTGTTGCTGCCGCCCGAGTTGCGACCGCTGGCGGCCGAAGGCCCCGCGCGGCACGCCATCGAGGGCAACCGCGTCGTGTTCGACGGCCTCGCGCGCCTGGCGCCGAAGGCCGACACGACCTACCGCGTTCGGGCTCAGGCGTTGCGCCCAGGCGATCTGAGAACTCGCGTGCAACTGATGACCGACGAGATGCGCAACCCGGTCACCAAGGAAGAGAGCACGCAGGTATTCTCCGACGAGTAGTCTGGTAATCTGCTCGATTCTGCTCCGACGAACGTGCTTTGACGAGTATCCCGGTTCTGGTATACTCGTGGGCTGTCCGGGAATTTCTCCAGCATGCCCATGCAGGAAGCATCGCCGCCGCCGTTGCAGACGCCCTCCCATACGGGAGCGGGCTGCTCGGCATGTCCCGCCTGCCCGATGCAGAGTCTGCCGAGGGAAGGCGAGATCGCAACGTTTGCCGCGCCGACGCGGACCTTTTCGCGCGGCGTCCATCCGCCACAGCGGAAGCACCTTGCCGCCGACGCGGCGATCGAAATCCTTGGACGGTGCGCCGAGGTGCGAATTCCCTTGTTGCAGCATCTCGGCGCGCCGTGCGAGGCGAGCGTCAAGCCGCGGATCGAGGTAGCCGTGGGCGATGAGGTCGGCCGGGCGACGGCGTTTGTCTCCGCGCCGGTGCACGCCAGCGTGGCCGGAACCACGGCTCGCGGCGCGATGGTCACGCTGCCCAACGGTCGCCGCGTTCCGGCCGTGGTGATCAAGGCGGCCGACACGCAGCCGCTCACCGGCGACGCGCTGCGGGAAGACATCTTCGGCGGCGAGTGGCCCACCGACGCCCTGCATGGTTACGAGCCGCAGCAGATCGCCGACGCCGCCCGATCGGCTGGGCTGGTCGGTCTCGGCGGCGCGGCCTTTCCCACGCACGTCAAGCTCACACCCAACCAGCAGAAGCCCATCGACACACTGCTCGTCAACGGCTGCGAGTGCGAGCCGTACCTGACGGCCGACGACCGCTTGATGCTCGAAGCGCCGGCGCCGATCATTACCGGCGCGCTGTTGGCTCGGCACGCTACCGGCGCCTCGGAGGCGATCATCTGTGTCGAGGACAACAAGCCCGGCGCGATCAAGGCGCTCCGCGCAGCCGCCGAGGATACCGCGGTGAGAGTGTGGGTGATGAAGACAAAGTACCCGCAAGGCAGCGAGAAGCAGTTGGTCGTCGCCGCATTGGGGCGCGAGGTTCCCGCCGGGGGTCTGCCGCTGGACGTTGGCGTCGTGGTGATCAATGTCGGCACGGCCGCGGCGCTCGCCCGGGCGGTTGTTCGAGGCAAGCCACTGACGCACCGCGTCGTGACGGTCTCGGGAAGCGGCGTGCGGCAGCCGAAGAATCTTCTGGTTCCCATCGGCGCCAGCTACTGGACGCTGATCGACGCCTGCGGCGGCCTGCGCGAGGAGCCGGCGCTGGTGATCGCCGGCGGGCCGATGATGGGCTTCACCTTGGGCAATCTCGACACGCCGGTGACCAAGGGAACCAGCGGCATCACGGTGCTGGCCGGC